>JAUVZS010000214.1:0-3460 GCA_030602435.1 Clostridia bacterium | reverse complement strand
GCCTGCTGCCAATTAAGCTCGGCCTGTTTTTCATCAATTTTTGATTGACTCTGAAGGACATTTGCCTTTGCCTTTTTATAAGCAATTCTAGCATTATCCAGAGTAAGAGAAGCTTTTCGAAAATCAAGATTATCTTGCCAGGCTTTTTCAAGAGCTTCAGCAATAGTTAAAACTGCCTTTTTTTCTGAACCTGGTGCGGTTTCTTCTTCCTGGGCATAAGCCAGCGCAGGCGCAAAGACCAAAAAGATTGCTCCCGCCATTAATATAACTGCACTCCTTAGAAATTTTGAACTCATCTTCCTTCCCCCTCTATCTTTAGTTTCATTCTATAGATTCTGCTATTTTAGTCAACTCTTCTTTGGATATATCAGCTATCAAGATAAAAGTTCTTCCTTTTTCGGTCCAAACTAAATTCCAGGCTCCTATACTTGCCTGCAGCCGCCCTCGCTTTCCCTTGAAAGACATTTCATGATAATCCCTCATTCTCACATTTATCTTGGGATTCTGAGAAAAAACAATTGTTTTTAGGCCATTAGTATAGATTAAGTCTACCCTCCTTCCCTCTTTAAAGAAAATGGCTCCTTGAAACCCATATCCCAGCGGTAAATATCTGGGCAGAGATAAGGGAAACGTTATTTCTTCTCTTAGCTGTTCAAGACTGCAAATGATGCGTCGAGAAGGAAGCTTCTTCCCTTCCCACAGCCTGGGAGGTATAGTGCTATAAAGTTCTTCTCGAAAGGACCTTATCCCAAAATAAACTTCAGTAAAAGTGGAAGAAGTGATTAATTTCTCCTCCGAGGCATATCTTTCTTGTTTCAGGGAAAGATAGGTTCCCTTGTCTATCCAGATTTTCAGCCAGGGATCACCAGCATATTTAGGGGTTAATAAGATTACGTAGACTGGCCGATCACAGATATATTCATCAGGTGATTGCGAAATTGTGTAGTTGTCAAATATTAAGTTCAAACTTTGCTTTTTTCTCTTTCTTACCTCAGGAGAGTTCAAAGAGGGAAAAATACGGAATTTATCTATGCCTGGAACATAATCTATACGTAATTTACCATCATCTAAAATGATTTTTCCTTTAACTCTAGAAGGAGCAAGGTATCTTATATAGCTAAAATCTGGTTTTTGATAGATAAGTTTTGCAATAACAGTATAAGGCTCTTCCTCAATATAGATTTGCATTTTCTTGATGCCTTCAAAGTCAAGTTGAAATTGGGCTTCTAATGAGAGACTTAATATCTCCTTGGGTTCAACAGCTAATAAGGGGGAGGTCATTATTCCCAGTAAGAGGAAAACTACCATAAAGAAAGATTTTAAAAATGTTCTTCCTCTGTTTTGAAGAAACATACTTTGACTCCTCTACTTTATTTCCAAAAGTACAGGTAAAACTGACTCCTCGGCAAAAGAGCTCATTTCATTAGAATAATATATATACTCTTTCTGAAAAACCTCGATATTGACCCCAGAAATAGATGATGAACGCCAAATATATAACAGAGAGACGGATAAAATCAACACAATACTTGCGGCAATGGCTATCCTAGGAAACAGCCGCCAACTATATCCCCATCCAAATAACCTTTCTTTTAAAGACATTTCCTTTTCAGAAAGTCGGCTAGATAGGCGCTCATAGAATCCCGGCTCAGGTTTCTGGGAAGGAATTTTTTGCACTAAGCTTTGAATTTGCCTTAGCTGCTTAAGCTGATAGGAGCAAGCCTTACATTTTTTTAGATGTTCTTTAATTTTTGACTTTTGATCAAGGTTAACCTCATTATCTAAATAGGAAGAGAGTTTTTTTCTTACCTTTTTACAATCCATTTTTTTCTCCTATGTAAGGTTTGAGTTTTTGACGAAGCTCTTCTCTTGCCCGAGAAAGTCTTGATTTTATAGTACCCCTGGAACACTGAAAAACTTTTGCCAGCTCTTGATAAGAGAGATCTTCGAACTCCCGCAAAATAAAAGTAGTCTTCAGAACTTCTGAGAGAGAATTAATAGCTGATTTAATCTTGCAAGCAAGTTCCATATTTTCAAGCATCTTTTGGGAAGAGAAAGACTGGTCAGCTAGTTCCATTTTTCCAGAAGTATTATTAACTTCCGAAAGTTCAGTCAAAGAAAAGATGCTGCCGGATTTATTCTTTTTCTTTCTAGCACTAAGACAGATGTTGACAGCAATACGATAGAGCCAGGTATAGAACTTGGATTTTTCCTTGAAGCGATGAAGAAACCGATATACATTAAGAAATACCTCCTGGGAAAGATCCTCTGCTTCATCCCTATTTCCCATTATTCCATAAATTATGTTGTATACTCGAGACTTATATCTTTCTACAAGTATTCGAAAGCTGTCTTTATCCCCGGCTTTAAATTTTTCCACCAATTGTTCATCAGAATAAATTAAATGCACCCTGTCAATTTCATTTTCCTCACTAATACTCGAAGATTACAATTTTAATCTATCAAAAATCTCAACCTTGTCTAATTATATTATTTTATTTAGGCAGAGGAAGGAGTGACTTTTTTCCCAAAATTCATCAAGTTTTGAACAGTTACCCTTCCTCTGCTAATCTATGTAAACCCCCGTTAGAAGATTCGGATGGTCTCTTTTCTAACAGGGTAGAGCAAAAGGAGAAAAAGAGTTTTTTTACAGGCTGCTCCTGGAGATTTTTTTCTTCCTTAACGCTTCACCTGCCCATAAAATGATAAGGACCCTTCAGCATCATCCGGCCACCACCAAATCTAAATGCTGAGCTCCATCTATTAAATTTCGCCAGTTGTTCCTCAGTAAAGATATCCTTTACTTCTATCCAAAAACTGATGGTTTTCTTCTTAATCTCGGTTTGGAAAGGTGTCATTTCATCCACTAGAGCCTCTATTTTTGTTAAATCAGCAGGATCTTCCAATAGCAGTCTCTTAAGCTGAAGTTGTTTCTTTTCTAACTCCATGCGCAGCTCAAGAATTTCTTCTTGGAACTTTAATTGCAGCTTATCCAAGCTTTTTTGCTGCTTCGAAGTCAGTTGCAACTTGGAAAGTAGTTGGGAGATGCCTCGTCTAAACATCAGTTTTAATTTAGTATATATTTGTAGTACCTTACTAGGTATACAGGCTGATTTATCTTGGACTCTCTCTTGCACTCTATCCAGTATTCTATAGATTTCCCACTTTTGCCCTCTTGGAGAGACCACTATAAGCTTTCTTTCTTTAAATACACTAGTTTTCTCTTCTGCAGCTAAAGCAGAGACTGAAAATACCATACCCATCAATACTGATACCGCTATTGTTGTCACCAGCCATTTTTGCTTCATTTATCATTTCCTTCTCAACATTTCTCTATTCTATTAGAGTAACAGTTTAGCTTTTCTAAAACTATCCTCTTTTCCGTCATTGCGGCCCCGAAGGGGCGTGGCAACCTCATCCTCATTGGGATTGCTTCGCTTCGCTCGCAATGACAAAATTG
>JAUVZS010000200.1:0-3649 GCA_030602435.1 Clostridia bacterium | reverse complement strand
ATTAGATAATTGCCCCCAGGTAATGTTATGGTGAATTTGATTGATCAAGGAATTAGAACAGGTAAAACTACCAACAGATTCTACCGCTGAGTTTACTACTTGGCCTTGTAAGTTCTTTAATGTTGGTATACCAGGGAATCCAGTTACCTCAACATAGCGAAAACCGTGATAAGTAAAGTGAGGTTCATATACTTCCACACCTTTTCCCTTTAGAATATATGTATCAGTCGCCCTAGCTCTTGCGTTAGTCCTGGGGTCAATCATACCATCCTCATACAATTCTTCGGCAAATCTAAGAACCACTTTGCTACCTCTTGGCCCCTTCACCATAAGTTTAATCCAACCGGCAAAATTTTGTCCCATATCATAAACATATGCACCAGGCTTTGGATTGGTGATCTTTGCAGGAGTAATTGTTTTTATCACTTTAATAGGTGGTAACATCTGCGCCGTTAATCTTCCCCTGAGAGGCTCCATTGCTGTCACACTATCCCAACCAGAACCGTCATAATCAGCGTTATCCCATCCAGTTTTTTCCAATCGAGCATCATAAGTCTCCCCATGATAAATGCTATTTGCAATTATAGGACCACTGGATATTTTCCATGTGTCATCGCTGACAATGTGCATACTGGTACCATCTATAAAATCCACGTTCATTTGTAAAATCATCTTTAGAAACCCATAGAATTTCGAATGGTTAAATTGTACTACTTTACTGTACCGGCCGTTTCCAAGCATAATACCTATTGCATTTGCCCCTTTTTTCAAATAATCGGTCACATTATAAGTAACATATAATGCTCGCTTTTCATAGTTAGTCCAACCCGGATCGAGGACATGATCACCAACTTTTTTACCATTTATTCTTAACTCGTAGTAACCTAGTCCACATATGTATACTCTTCCTCGTTTAATTTCCTGGTTAAGCATCAATTTTTTACGCAAAAGAGGAGAAATATGCTCATCTTCTGAGCCAATCCACTTTCCTTTCCAATCCTCGGGTTTTAAGAGGCCCATTTCAAAAGTGTTCACATCACTCCATGAGCTCCTCTTATTATCCTTATCCCAAAAGCATACCTTCCAGTAGTAAGCCTTACCACTCTCCAAGCTGCTTCCCTTATAAACAACATTTACAGACTGGTCTGATACTACTTTATGGCTGTCCCACGTATCACCATTGTTGGTATCTAGATTCTCTCGGCTGCTCGCAACGAGCACCTGGTAGGCAGTCTGAAATTGCCCACGTTCGGAGTGGTTGAGCTCCCAAGAAAACCTGGGGAACAATACATCAATACCTAACGCATTTAACATGTACTCACAGCGTAAGTTTGTAGGTGCATATTCCCTTTTTACCAAACCACAAATGCCTTTTTTTAACATGGTTCATTCTTTCCTAAAAAGAGAAACTAATCGCCAGAATTTAATCTTTGCAAGATTGCCCTTTTTTCTGTTACTCTCCTCTTGTATTTATCAGTTAGTAATTAAAAATGCTGAACCACAGAGGAGAGGGAGAACTATTATCTTCCTTACACTCTCTGCAATTTGATATCATTTTTGATATAGTCCATTTTCTATAGACTTTGCCACCACTTTGAATTCTCCTCCGACATCCCAACTTCTTTCAAGAAATTGAAGAACTTAGAATGAAGTTTCTTGGCTATATCCTTGTGTTTAGCAAAGATATTATTCTTTTGTTTAGGATCAGATAGTAGATGAAAAAGCTCATTTTCTACTTTACCTATGGACTTTAGCTTTCTGGAAATTCCATTAACTGCTTTTGTCTCATATTTTGTCTCTAATTCCATTGGTGAAGATCCAGCGTAAATGAAGGAGTACTCACCATCGGTAATAGTTGGTCTTGCCGCGCCCGCTGTACCATGAATAAGAGAAGGAGAGCTGACGGCAAAATCACGACAAAAACTTTCTTTATTTTTGAGAATAGGAACAAGCGATCTTCCCTGAAGCGTTCCTGGATCCTCTGCCTTGGCTAGATCTATCATGGTAGCCGTTAAATCGGGCGGTTGAACGAGGGCGGCGGAGCGAAATTTCTGGTGAGTTTTGGGCAAGCGAATTAACAGAGGAATGTGAGCTACTTCCTCGTAAAGAGGTGTATTTGCATGGAATTCTGCAGTTACGAGAGACTTCCCGATTAAATTATGCTCACCCAGGTAATATCCATGATCAGTGGTGAAGATTATCGTAGTATTGTCCAATAATCCCAGATCCTCAATTTTTCTTAATAGCATACCTATCCACCTATCTACCATAGTGACCTCCCCGGCATAAAGGGCTTGAACATGCTTTAACTCTTTCTTGGTGAGATAATCAGCTGGGCCATAAAGGGGGTAAATTACTTCTTCTCCCTCATAGTCCGGGTCATACCGGTCTACATACCATTTAGGTGGATCCCATGGTTCGTGAGGATCAAATGTGTCCACATAAAGAAAGAACTTTTCTTGTCTATAATTTCTCTCCAGCCACTTTACTGCCTCAGTCATTGTCTGAGCAACAAAATAATCAGCCTCACTCCGGCGCAGGGAGGTATTACGCAAGTACTTTTTTACCGCCTCTGGATTGCGCAGCTTATCAGGACGACAGGGTAGTTTTACCTCAATAGGATCGGTCATATACCTTTCAGCTTCTTGACCTCTTACCCATTTCCAGCCGCTGAATCCTCGATCGAAGTTGTATCCATTCTCTAGGACGTGGGGCGTATCAGCAATAAGCATAGTGGTATAGCCAGTATTTTCCAAAATCTCGGATAAAATCACTTCGTTCTTAGGTAGAGGTTGCCACTCATAGCGGACAAAGGAAAAGCGGCCAGTCATCAGGTCCATTCGGTTAGGAACCGTTGGAAAAGACGCCGTATAGGCCTTGTCAAAGATTACCGATTCCTTGGCCAGTTTGTCTAGATTTGGCGTAGAAATCCAATTGTTACCGTAACAGCCTAAGTAGTCAATCCGAAAGGTATCGGAATAAATAAGAATTATATTCACCCCTACCTCCTAGTTTTTGTATTAATATTGTGAGGGTAATTCATATTTTTGGCCCTCCCGGTGAGATCTACTCCTCCTGTCGTTTGCCAGAAGGTAAAGCCAAAAGATTCCTATAAACTCCTTTGCAAATAAATAAAAAAAGGATAGGCAATGCGTTAAAGCATCCACTATCCTTTGAAAGTTATATTTTTTAAAAGAGAAAACTAACCTATCCTTGAGAGCTATGTGTTCTTTCCACAATTTTACTCTCCTTACTGGTTAGATAATTTTTTCTTTAGTTTCTCCTTGTCCTTTAATAGATCATCTAGAGCCATTCTGATTGATAGACTTTAAGAAATTCCTATATCTTTTGACAGTTTTCTTAACGCTTCTAACTGCTCTTCTTTAATGCTAAAGGTTTCAAACTTTAGAGAATTCTCCTCTAGTTTCGAGTTTATTGTAATATGTTTTATTTGAAAGTCAAGACCCTCGAATTCTAATTTTACAAAAAGGTCTAAACCCTGTATATTTCTATGCTATATATGATTTTTGGCTAGTTTGAACGAAGTAAAAAGGACGAGTTCTAACTTCACAGTTTATAATATGTCTTGAATTCTTACTTTGAAAGAAAATAGGCTTCCTTATGTTACCACATAAGTATTTACCCAGCT
>JAUVZS010000176.1:0-4015 GCA_030602435.1 Clostridia bacterium | reverse complement strand
TAAATCTTGTGCCCGTAAGATTAAGAAAGCGTAACTAAAGTTACCCAAAGCAAATAGGACAGCGATTATAATGAATATTTTGAATCGTCGGTCCACTAATTTAAGACTTAATTGGGGAGATTTTCTCATCCCTTTGTCTATTCTCTTTTTCTCTTTTACAAAGAATATGATAACTAAAACAGCAATAGCGGCAGGAATTACTGAGACTAAAAATACTTTGCGAAAGTCATTATGAAATTGAGCAAGAAATACAAAGGCTAACAAAGTTCCCACAATTGCTCCCAGTCTATCCATCATCCGATGGAAACCAAAATACTTGCCCCTCCCTTTCCTTCCGATTGCATCGGCAATGAGGGCATCCCGGGGAGAAGTCCTTATTCCTTTTCCCACGCGGTCCAGAAATCTGCCCATAAAAACATGTTGCCAGACACTAGAGAAACCAAAGATAATTTTGCTCAAGGTAGAGAATGTATAACCTACAAAGACCAGAGCTTTTCTCTTTCTAAGCCTGTCGGAAACCCAGCCAGAAAATACTTTTAATATGCTGGCCGTACTTTCGGCGGCTCCCTCTATTAAACCGATGACCTCTTTTCCTACTCCTAGAACATTCGCTAAAAATAAGGGTATTAAAGGGAAAATCATCTGGCTACTCATGTCGGTAAAGAGACTCACCCACCCCAGTGAAAGTACATTCTTATTAATTCCAAAAATTGATCTGTTTTGTCCGGACATAGGTTCCTTCATTTTTCATAAATTACTTCAATTACTAATTCTTTTATTTTTTCACGGGCTTGTGCCAAAGCCTTCCTTCCTTTATCTGTTATTTTATAATATTTTCTCTTTTTACCCTCCACTATTTCCTCATAACTCTTGACCAAATCGTTTCTTTCTAAAGAATGCAAAGTAGGGTAAAGAGTACCGAAACTTATTTGATATCCGTGACGGGCTAATTCCCTGGACAATTCGGCACCATACACTGGCTCTCTATCAGCATGATATAGAATATGAATTTTGATGAAGCCCAGAAAAAATTCTTTAATCATGTCTATCTTGTTCATTTTTATCTCCTCAATTATCAATTTTTGTTATCGGATATTGATATTATAAAAGAGTTTTTTTTCCTTGTCAAGTTTTTGTTGCGTAAAAGCGATTATTTCCGGTTCTTGTAAAAGCAAATATTTCCGCTTTTGGTAAAATCCTCAAGAAAATAAAGACAATGCTTTCATCTATAATGGAGCCATCTACACGCTGATAAAGAATAGGAGATCAATCACTCCAGGGCAAAAGTAAAGCTACATATCCACCCAGGGAAAAAGATAAGAGCCTTTTACAAGGGAGAATTTGTCCCAGAATTTCCCTACATTAAATAGGAAATTTAAGCTTTGACGTAACAGGGAGAGGTGGGGTTGACAAATATTTTTTATTTGTCATTATATAAGCAAATTTTAATACAATTATATGGTGGCGTATGGAGGATTTGGCCAGGGTTTTTAAGGCATTATCTGATGAGACCAGGCTGAAGATCTTTTTTCTACTATCCAGGAGAACATTATGTGTTAATGCCTTAGTATGCCAGCTTGAGGTATCTCAACCGGCCGTCTCCCAACACTTAAAAATTCTTAAAGAGGCAGGTTTAGTTAAGGCAGAGAAACGAGGATATTGGGTGCATTACTCGGTTAACAGAGATAACCTTGGTCGGATAAGAAAGAGACTGTTGAATATCTTTGAGGAAAAGGGGATAAGATCTGGAAATGCAGAATAATGTAGCCATTGAAGTAAGAAATCTTACCAAGTACTACGGTGATCTTTTGGCTGTGGATCACATTAATTTCCAGGTGCAGCTAGGAGAGATCTTTGGCTTTCTGGGTCCTAATGGGGCGGGAAAGACCACAACCATCAGGATACTGATTGGTCTTGCCATTCCCTCATCCGGCTTTGCTACAGTCAACGGCTACCATATCCTTACCCAATCGCAGCAGGTAAAGCAGGGCATCGGGGTGGTGCCCGAGGAATCCATTCTTTACGATGATCTATCGGCAAGGCGGAATCTATACTTTATAGGCAGGATGTATGAAGTTTCCCCTCCTCTGTTGAAGGAGAGGACAAATGGGCTTTTGGAGGACTTTGAGCTGCCCCGGGTCTCTCCCAGGCCGATTAGGACTTTTTCCAAGGGGATGAAAAGAAAATTGACTCTGGCCGCCGCCCTCATCCATGATCCTGAGACCCTCTTCCTGGATGAGCCTACGGCAGGCTTGGATGTGATGAGCAGTCGAACCCTGAGGGAGAAAATTAAAAGATTGAAGAGAGAGGGGAAGACCATCTTCCTTACCACCCACAACATCGAGGAGGCAGAAAGACTCTGCGATCGAATAGCTATCATCAACAAGGGGAAAATCTTAACTATTGATACTCCCCAGAGGCTAAAGTCTAAGGTAAAAGGGAAAGAGGCTTTAGAGGTTCAATTCGATCACATCTCTCCCAATATCCAGGAAGAGCTCAACAAACTATGCTCTAGTGGAGAGATCATCAGAAAGGAAGGCAGATACCTTATCACCTCCAACATCTCACAAAACACCAGGAAAATCCTGGCCGTGGTCGAGAAAGAAAAGGCCGGTCTCCCAGACATTAGATCTATCCTTCCTTCTTTGGAGGAAGCATTTGTTAAATTAACCAGCGTGAGCGCTGAGGAGATGAAGAAGGAAGAGGAGGGGAAAAGTGGTTAAAGAGCTCATAAAGATATACTATATCATGGCCAAGGACGTGAAGACCTACTATTTTAAGCCCCCCAATTTGATCATGGGGTTGATGTTTCCCGCAGTGATGATCTTTACCTTTTCTATGCGGGGAATCCGGGATATTATGCAATTTCTTCCCGGCCTTATAGCCATGACTACCTTTTTCGGAGCCTCCAGCATGGAAACCGTGATCATCGCCCTGGGAAGAAGGGACAAATCCTTGGAGCGCCTGCTTATGGCGCCCCTTGCCTTTAGAACTATGCTCTCAGGGAAGATATTGGGAGGCATGGCCTTTGGCCTGGTGACGACCCTCATTTTGCTTCCTTTGGGGGTGGGGATTTTTTCCCTCCCCATCCAAAAACCTCTTTTGTTAGCTGTTTCCATAGTAGTCTCTGCTTTTTCCTTTTCCTCCTTTGGGGCCTTTATTGGTGTCTATCCGAGGGAGTCCTGGAATGCCATGAGCCTGGGAAATCTAACCAGATTTCCTATGGTGTTTCTTTCGGGAGTATTTCTTCCTGTCCACAAAATGCCTTTCATCCTGACAAAAATTGCCTATTTTCTTCCTTTGACTTATTCTGTGGATTTGATGCGCTCTGCTACTATAAATCAAGGGAATATATTGAGTTGGCATTATAGTTTAATCATCCTGGTTCTATTTGGTATCTTTTTTCTCTGGATATCAACTAAGTTGATTAAAAGATGGCTAATTTAGGTGAACATCTTAGAACTAAAAGCTAATCAGAGGAGGTGGAGTCTATGTGCAAGCAAATCAAGGCCAAAAGATGCGATTATCCAGAAAGATTAAAAGGCAAACCCGAAGAATGTACTCCAGAGCAGGTAAGGGAATGTCATGGGGAGGTTAAAGAGCATCCTTGTGTTAAGGAGAACTAGGTAACTTCAGCTTCTGTTCCTTGCGGATGATTTTCATAGGATTTGGATAAGCACCAGTTGGAGATCTTATGCGGTTTGGTGAGTTCGAGTTTAATCTGCGAGAGCTGGCTGGCTGAATGGGGGACTCTACTGGGAAATCAAAGCTCTGGAGCAAGAAGAATCTATTCATCATAGCCAGCTCTCTAATCTTACTTGCCGCTGGCTTGATTTATGAATTTATCGTCTCCCAAAGAATAATGGCTCAGTTGTTGTTCTTGGCGGTGGTAGGTATTGCCGGCTACAGCATAATCAGAAGGGGATTTTCTTCTCTAGTTTTCCAAAGGAGACTGGATATGAATTTCCTCATGACTGTTGCCTTTGGTGATATGGGTCTGAGTCTGGGAGTCATT
>JAUVZS010000067.1:0-6660 GCA_030602435.1 Clostridia bacterium | reverse complement strand
TGCTTTTTTTGCCTCTAAAGATCTCTTCTCCATAATTTCTCGGGGATAAGAAGCACACCTAAATCCCACAAATCCTGCTTTTATCTTTTTCAAATTAATCCTCCTTGGAATGTTTTTCTTGTAAAGACTCTATTGCAAAATTATGAAATACAACATCTGTCAACATCTGTGAGGCTACTTATAACGTTGCCTCATCTCTTCGTGATGGAGCCGTGTCAGGACATTCCCTTTTTCTTTTTCTATAAAGTTTGTGACATAAATCTAAATACTCTCCATAAATCCCTTGATATATAGAGACGTCCTCAGGTCGAGGGCTAAAGATTTTTTTAATCGAAACAATAGCTTTCACCGCTTCATCTATATCTCTATAAATTCCAGCTCCTACTCCAGCTAAAATGGCCGCTCCTAAAGAGGACGCCTCGCTGCATTTTGGCAGTTCAATTGGTAAATTCAGGACATCGGACTTAACCTGCAGCCAGAAATCGCTCTTTGCTGCTCCTCCTAAGGATCTAACTTTTTCCACTTTAACTCCTAATGTCTTGAGTAGTTCCACATTCTCCTTTAACATAAAGGCGATTGATTCCACAAGAGCTCGTACAAAATGACTCCTCTTATGATTAAAGGATATCCCTACAAACGCTCCTCGAGCTTCAGGGTTATAATGGGGACAAAAACTACCAGCAAAATGGGGCAAGGCCAACAGTCCTTCCGAACCCAAAGGAACAGTCTTTGCCAGCTTCATAAGAGCATCGTAGGTCTCCTTTTTTCCCTCATCTTTTCTGCCGAAGGTATCCCTGAACCACTTTAACACTATCCCAGCTGTTTCCGAGTAAGGCATAAGGGTAAACTTATTCAAAACGGCATGAGGGCTGCAGGGAATTCTTCTCTGGCCATCATAAACTGGTTCATCTACTGTAGTAATAAGAGCTAAGGCAGTACCTGTGGTCTCAGTTACGATACCTGGTGCGATATTTCCTGCTCCCACTGCTCCAGCCATCTGATCCATTGCTCCAGCAACTACCAGGGTATTATGAGAAAGACCTAACTCTGAGGCTACTTGGGGAATGATTTTTCCAATAGCCTCGCTAGAATTAACAATTGGGGGTAGTTGCTCTTTATCAATCTCAATAAAATCTAACATCTTATTCCACCAGTTTTTTTCTCTTAATCTCAAAAAACCGGTAGAGGAACTAATAGTGGCATCGGCGATGAATTCTCCAGTAAGTCTATAGACAAGGTAATCCTTCAGGAGCAAGAACTTAGAGGTCCGCTTAAAGATATGAGATTGATTTCTCCTCATCCAGAGTATCTTAGCCACTGGCCACATGGGGCTGATGTTCGGCAGGCCGGTAATGTGGTAAAACTCATCCAGAGAAAAAGCCTGGGAGATCTCAAGTGACTCAGCCTTAGCACGGGTGTCCAACCAGACGATAGCATCTCGTAAGGGTTTGCCCTTTTTATCAACGGGAATAAGCGTCTCTCCCTGGCTGCAAATGCAAAGTGCTGCTATTGAATCGGCTTTAATACCTGTTTTTTTCAGTGCTTCCTTTATTCCATTCTTGGAGGCTAGCCAGTAAACGTTAACCGGTAGTTCCACCCGATTGAAGGAGGGGGTGGAAAGAACGTATTCCTGAGTGGACATTCCTCTCAACTGCCCATCAACTCCAAAAATTCCAACCTTAACGGAAGTCGTGCCTGCATCTATAGTAAGAAGATATGGCATACTTTTCCCTATATCAAAAGAATATAATTCTTACTTTCTTTCCTAAATCATCTCCTCAGGGTCCCGCCCTTCCTTTACCACCTTAATCAAAGCATCTAAGAATTTCTCAGGGTTTTCTGCCTGGAAGACATTTCTACCATAGATAACGCCAGATGCCCCTTCTTGAACAGTTCTCTTTGCATGTCTAAGAGCATCTAAATCCGTCTTCATTTTTGCTCCTCCTAAAGCTAACACAGGTACGGGAACAGATTTAACTAAATCAGAAAAACCCTCTATATACATTGTCTTGATTAAATCACATCCTATTTCAGCACACATCCTCACCCCTACCTCAACAATTCGCCTGTCTCCTTTAAAGCGGCCGACTGCCTCCACGAAAATAAACTCGGCAATTAAAGGAATACCTAAGGACTCACTTTCCTCAAATATTTCCCCTAATAAGCTTATATTGTCCGCGCTTGCCTCTTCTTTCCCCCCAATACGAAGGGAAACTATAACCATATCCGCTCCAAAAGCCACCGCTTGTCTAACTGTAGCCATCCTTTTGCCATATCCTTGCTTAAAGTTCTCATAGTAGTGACTTCCCCAGTTCACCCTGACGACGCAAAGGGGTGAGTCATAAGAGGCGAAGAACCTACCGCAATGTCTACTCATGTTGAGATTTAGTAAAATAGCGTCGGCTTTTTTGTATAGATTTATGTTTTTTGGTAAATCTTCAATCCCTTTTATTGAACCCATGAATCCACCATGGTCCACAGCTACAATTACCGCTTTTCCTCTACTAAATAACTTTCCCATCCTTATATCTTTCCCATTCATAGATTTCTCCTCAGAACTATTTATAAGGTAGTTTACTATTCCAGCACAGTCTTCCTTTCCACATGGGTATTATAAGTCAAGTAAGGCATCAAATCAAGGTGAAAACTCCTTATCCAATCTCTTTCAATGCTTTTTCAACAGATACATCATTATGGACAATAAGACAAATGGCGCGAGTAATAGCCGCAGGGTCTTTATATGTCCATACGTTCCGGCCAACCGATACGCCGGCGGCTCCACAGTCTATTGCCTCACGAATGAATTTCAAAAATACCTCAGGATCTTTTGAAGAAGGCCCGCTGAGTACAACATAAGGAACAGGGCAGTACCCGATTACTTCCTTAAATGTCTGGGAATCTCCTGTATAGTAGCCCTTGACAATATCTGCTCCTAATTCTGCTGCTACCCGAGCAGAATATTTAACTACCTCTGAATCTTTTGGCCATTTTCTCTCTGCTTTAGCCTTAAACTGGTGCTCTAGTATCTCTTTTGGTATCACCTCTGTCATCATTGGCACCCCTAATCTTTCACAATCTTCTGCAACCATCCCAATCTTGTGAGAAAGCTGTGCTTCTCTTGGGACACCAATCACTCCAAAAGTAGCCACTGCATCTGCCCCCATTCTTAGAGCCGCTTCAACAGACGAGATTAATTCATCATTTGTCAGGTCAGGACCTATTGAGGTAGCTGTTCCGTCTATACGAAGCATCAAAGAAGTATTTGTTCCTACTAAATCCTTATAGGCAATTCTGGCCATACCAGGAGTTAATAAAATTATATCTGGCCCTCCTTCCACAATTTCCCTGACCACCTTTCTAATATCACCGATTTCCTTCATTGGGTCTATACAAATTCCGTGGTCTACAGTGATTAAGACCATCCTCTTGCTCTTTCTATTAAAGAGCCTTCCCATTCTCATTTCTTTTCCCATTCCCATTTTCTCTTCTCCTTTCTTTTCTATACTATCAATACTTTTAACCTTTTCTTTTTCAGTTTTTTGATGTTCTCTCTATCAATATTTTTGTCCGTAACGATAATATCCGCTTCTTCTATCTTTCCATACCGGACAAAGGACTTTTTATTAAATTTAGTAGAGTCAGCTACAACGATGACCTCTTTTGCTGATTTCATCATTAGTCCAGCTACCTGAGCCAGCTTAAAATCTGTAGTGAAGAAGCCCTGTTTTAAATCTATTCCATCCGCTCCCATAAAGGATTTGTCAACATAAATATTTTGCAATTCCTTCTCTGTCATAGGGCCAAAGAGATAAAAACCTTCTGGTTGTAATTCTCCACCCAATAAAATAATCTTTATATCCGGATTTCCACTAAGAGTTGAAACAATAGATAATGAATTAGTAACCACAGTTATATTTTTTCTTGAGGATAAAGAGCATGCCATCTGGAAAGTAGTAGTGCCTGTATCCATCAAAATAACCTCCCCTTCTTTAATTAAAGAAGCGGCCAAATTACCGATTCTTTCTTTTTCTTTAATGTTCTTGTTTAATTTTTCCTTAAAGGAAAATTCATAGGCCACCTTTTCACTACTTACTGCCCCACCGTAAGTTCTCAATATTTTCCCAGCTTTTGCCAAAGAAGTCATATCCCGTCTGATGGTCACTGCAGAGACTCCAAAATGCTCGGATAATTCATTAACCGTTATGCGGGAATTCTTCCGCAGCAACTCTAAAATTATTTTCTGTCGTCGGTTTGCTTCTAACCCCATTTTGGTCGGTTCGTTCCGTTTTTGATTGTTTTAATCATATTTTATCCTAAAAAAATCTTTTGTCAACGTTACAGTTCGAGAGAAGAGGAAATTGACAAAATTTCTAAGGGGTGATAAATTACATGTAGTCTTTTAGAAAAGCTAAGCTGTTACAATTTAACAGTGTCTGAAAATAAAATAGAGATGAATTTATGGTAGATTTAAAGAAGGAATTTCTAAATCCTGGAAAGAATTACAGAAGTGCTCCTTTTTGGTCATGGAATGATAAACTCTCCCCGGATGAGCTCATAAGGCAGGTTAAGGATATGAAAAAACAGGGTATGGGTGGATTTTTTATGCACTCAAGAGAAGGACTGGAAACAGATTACCTGAGCAAGGAATGGATGAAATGCATAAAGGCCGTTGTTGATATTTCCAAAAAGATAGGCATGAATGCGTGGCTTTATGATGAGGACAGGTGGCCCTCGGGGTTCGCTGGAGGCCGTGTTCCTTCACAGGGTGATAAGTACAGGGCAAAGGCCCTGGGGATGGAAAAAGCCAAGGGAAAAAGAAAGCTTACAGGGAAGGAGCTTGCATGTTTCTGTGTAACCTTAGAGGATGGAAAGATTGCCAATGTACGTAAGATTGATGGGAAAGATAAAATCTCACCAGGGGAGAACGAAATAGGTCTGGTATTTACAAGGGAGATTGCAGAATCTATTGAGTGGTTCAATGATGAGGCATATACCGATAATCTGAATCCCGATGCTGTTAGAGCCTTCATAGAATCTACTTACAAGGCCTACAAGAGGGAGGTTGGTGATGAATTCGGAAAGACTATTCCCGGCATTTTCACCGATGAGCCCAATTTCTCTGGAACTTTTAAACAGGATATAGAATGGATACCCTGGACCGATGGGTTACTTGAGTATTTTGAGAAAATGTGTGGCTACAATTTTCTTGAGGTAGTACCTTATTTCTTTTTTGACGGTAAAAAGAGTAGAAAGGTGCGACACGATTACTGGCTTGTTTTAACGCGAAGGTTTCAGGAGACTTACTCAAAGCAGCTCGGAAAATGGTGCGAGAAAAACAATTTAGCTTTTACCGGACACTTCCTTTTAGAAAATGATTTCCCTGGCCAGATAAAGACAATTGGTGCTGCAATGCCCCATTATGTTCATCAGCAGGTACCAGGGATTGATATTCTCACAAAATCCATTCACGAGACCTTAACTGTCAAACAGTGTTCCTCAGTTGCAAACCAGTTTAAAAAGAATGTGGTTCTCTCGGAAATGTACGGGGGCTCAGGGTGGGAGTTTACTTTTGAAGACCAAAAATGGGTAGGTGACTGGCAGTATGCACTGGGTATTACACTCAGATGCCAACACCTTGCCTTCTACGCTCTTAAAGGATGTAGAAAAAGGGATTGGCCACCTTCCTTCAACTACAACACAACCTGGTGGAAGTACAATAAATTAGTCGAGGATTACTTTGCACGCTTAAGTTCTCTTCTGAGGAAGGGAAAAGTAAGAAGAGATATTCTTCTTCTTCACCCAATTACTGGTGCCTGGTCACTTTTCAATGGAAGAAACATTAATAAAGTGCAGGAGATAAGTGATGAGTTTCAAAAGATAGCAGAGAAGATCCTTGCTTTTCACTATGACTACGATTTTGGGGATGAACTCATTCTGGCAGATTGGGGGGAAGTGAAGGATAGAAAGTTTATGGTTAATCGTGCAGAGTATAAGCTAGTTGTCCTTCCGCCCATGAGAAATATAGAATTATCTACAGTAAGACTTCTAGAAAAGTTTTTAAAGCAGAGGGGAAAAGTTTTAGCCATTGGGCATCTTCCCGACACGGTTGATGGAGAAAAAAGCAAAGAATGTCAGCGCCTTCTTGAATATGATGGACTGATAAAAGTCGAGAACCTCTCTGAACTTCTAGGTTTTTTTGAAGAAAGCCTGGAAAGGGAGATTTCAATAAAGGAGAAAAATGGCTTGGAGGTGCCTTCTTTTATCTACATAGAGAGGGAGATTGAGAAGAAGAAGATATTCTTTATTGTGAACCTTGACAGAAATACAGGACACAAAGTGGATATTTCCTTTAAAGGGGAAGGAAGGGTAGAGGAGTGGGATGCCCTGACAGGCAAGATCACTGGCATCCCTGCGAAAGAATCTAGAGGATATCTTTCACTCTCTGCATCATTTGGCCCTGCAGGCTCAAAGCTTTATATAATAGACCCAGAAGGCGAGTCCGCTACTTCTCAACCACTTGATAAGGATAAGCTCTTTTCTAAAAAGGAGTGGAAGCCTTCAGGCATTGCTTTTATAGGGCCTAATACTGAGTTTGAACGAACTGATCCCAATGTTCTCACCCTGGACAGAGCACGTTACAGATTCCCTGGAGAGGACTGG
>JAUVZS010000237.1:0-3145 GCA_030602435.1 Clostridia bacterium | reverse complement strand
CGATTATTAATGTGCGTTTCATGACCACCAGTGTCATCGGCAGTGCTGCTGAGCTTTTAGCCTACGGTACAGCCATCAAGCTCAGTAAGGCGGCTACCTAGGGAAAAATCAAGTTTTTTAGAAAACAGAGTCCCTAGAAGTTAGAGAAAAGAAATGGCCGAACCTATAGTTAAGGTTAGGAATTTAAGGAAAAGTTACGGAAAGGTAGGGGCTTTGAAGGGGATCAGCTTTGGAGATCATAGTTTGATGGTCTGGATTGCGGGAAGTGCAGTGCTTGCCTCTTTTATTTTTCGTTGGACAGAAGAGGTATAACGAAATATAAAACAAGGTGGAGATCAAAGAGCTTTTGTTCTGGTATGTTACCTGTCCCAGGTGTACTAAGAAATATGGAAGTGCCCAAACAGTGATATTCGCCAGAACTGGTTAAGAAATAGATGAGCTTTTTATCGCTAATTTTTAGAAATTTGTTTCGACATAGAGCAAGAAGCTTTCTGACCATTGTGGGAATTAGTATTGGTATTGCCACAATTGTAACTCTGGGAGTTATTACTGAGGGTCTCAAAGGTACTGTGGAAGGGGTGCTCAAAGCAGGGAAGGCTGATTTTTCAATAGTTCAGGCACATATAGCAGATTTAATACTAAGTACTATTGGTGAAGAAGAACTAGAAGAAATTCAGAAGATGGAGGGAGTAGAAAATGCTGTAGGGGTTCTCATTGCTTTTGCTCCAGTCAGTTTTAATCCCTACTTCATGGTTATAGGTATTGACCGGGAGGATATAAAGATGGGGGGAATAAATATTAATGAAGGAAGGGTATTTAAGAAAAACAGCGAAGAGGAAATTATTCTGGGCAAAGTAGCGGTAAAGAATTTCAGAAAAAAAATTGGCCAGGAGATGCAATTTGGGCCAAGAAAATATAAAATTGTTGGTATCTTTGAAACAGGCGATGTTTTCCAGGATGGGGGAGCTTTTTTGTCCTTAAATATCCTTCAAAAGCTGCAAAAAAAAGAACATCAGGTAACTATGGTTTTGGTTGAGGTAGAGGAAGGAGTTGACATCCTTCAGTTAGCTAAACAAGTGGAAAAGAAATTTGAAGGAAATTTGATCGCCATTACCTCTGTTTCTGAATTTAAAGCCATTGATAAAGGGCTGGAGATAATTAGTGCGACCAGTTGGGCTATTTCTCTTTTGGCTATCTTCATTGGTGGAATTGGAGTAATGAATACTATTATGATGTCAGTTTTTGAAAGAACTCGTGAAATTGGAATTTTGAGAGCTTTGGGGTGGAAGAGGAAAAGAGTTTTGACTCTCATTCTGGGTGAGTCATTTTTGATAGGGATAGGAGCGGTCCTGACAGGAATTATTTTGGGGATAGTAGCTATTCAATTAATTCTTCTTGTTCCTGTAGCTAAGAGTTTTCTTAAGCCCAGCTATTCTTTGATTGTTTTTGAAAGGGCTATTTTGGTGGGAATCCTGGTGAGTTTAATGGGGGGACTTTATCCTGCCTATCGGGCAACTAAATCCTTACCTACAGAGGCTTTAAGGCATGAATAAGATAATCGAAATCCAGGACCTGAAGAAATCATTTGATAATGGTAAAATAAAAGCTTTGAATGGGGTAGATTTAGAAATAGTTAGAGGTGAATTTATCTCCATCATGGGGCCTTCCGGCTCTGGTAAGTCTACACTTTTGAATATGATTGCTGCTCTGGATACTCCTGATTCTGGAGATATCTTAATTGAGGGCAAATCTCTTCTCAATGAAATTGAGGATGTAGCATCCTATCGTGCTAGAACAGTGGGTTTTATTTTTCAACTTCATAATCTTCTTCCTCATTTAACCGCTCTAGAAAATATCTTGATTCCTATGTTTGAGGTAAAGGCTCCTAGGGGAGAAAAGATAA
This sequence comes from Clostridia bacterium, assembly GCA_030602435.1. Lineage (GTDB taxonomy): Bacteria > Aerophobota > Aerophobia > Aerophobales > AE-B3A > JAUWRC01. The sequence goes on along the minus strand of JAUVZS010000237.1, from coordinate 1,242 downwards.
GAAGAGCGCAAAAATTATTGGAAGAGATAGGGTTGGAAGATAGAATGAAGAGTTTTCCTCCCCAGCTTTCAGGGGGAGAAAGGCAAAAAGTGGCTATCGTTAGAGCCCTGGCCAATAATCCTAAGATAGTCTTAGCTGATGAGCCTACCGGTAATATTGATTCTAAAAGTAGCAGGCAGGTTCTAAGACTTCTTAAAGAACTTCAACAAAGAAACAAAGTGACGGTGATTTTGGTAACTCATGACTCTTTAGTGGCTAAAGCTGGTGAGCGGATTGTTCACATCTCTGATGGAAAAATTAGCTAGTGATATCTCCCCTCACCTTTTAATTTTATTTTGATAGAACCTTATAATATCAATAAAATTTATTGTTACTAAAGGATGATATTGGCAATGTATTTAACTCCTTCCGAAATACAACAATTAGATTTATTCAAGAAAAAGAGTCCTTCCGATAGATTTTTATTAATGACTCAATTGATAAATGATCAAATTGAAGCCATGAAAGCAGGACTTAGATATAAAAAACCAAATATTGATGATAAAGAGTTGGAGCAATGTCTGAAAGCCAGAATGAAAAAAATATATTCGTTGAAACATTAGAAAACCTTGATTTAAACTATGTGAAAAAATGGGTTAAGATGTTAAAAGTAAAGGATGGATTCAATAAATTACTTTAGGATGTTGCCCTCAAAACATCAGGAGCCTTATACTACTGATTTATTTCTCTGGGGCTGATACTGTAGTTGATACAATCTGTAGTAAATTCCTTTCTTTCGCAGAAGCTCCTGGTGAGTGCCTACCTCTCTAATTTTACCCTTATGCATTGCTATTATCCTGTCTACGTCTTTGATGGTAGAGAGCCGGTGAGCAATGACGATAGAAGTTTGATGCCGGAGCAGGTTAGCTAATGCATCCTGGATGAGCATCTCTGTTTGAGTATCTACACTGGAAGTAGCCTCATCCAGAATCAATATTCTGGGATCAAAAACCAGAGCACGAGCAAAGGCCAAAAGCTGCTTCTGACCGACTGATAATAAGCTGCCCCTCTCACGCACATCCTCCTGGTAATGGTGAGGCAGTTTTTCGATAAACTTATCTGCATTAACATACCTGGCAGATTTTCTTATCTGCTGGGAATTTATCCTGGTCTCCCCTAACCTGATATTATCCTCAATAGTTCCTGAGAAAAGAAAAACATCTTGCTGCACTATCCCCAGGCATCGACGCAGCTCCTTTTGTG
>JAUVZS010000167.1:0-4098 GCA_030602435.1 Clostridia bacterium | reverse complement strand
CTGATTTTTGCCTCAAAATCATCGAGAAATTGCTCCAATGAAACCTCTGTTAGTTCTGGGTTGGGATATGGTTAAGAATAGCTGGCAAAAACAACAATATCAATAAGCATTCCCGCTTCCCGTAAAGAGGCCCTTGGAGATGATGTCCTTCAACTCTTCTCAGTTGACAAAAATTTTATTTTGACTATACTATATCATAGAATTAAATTCTATAATATAGAAAAGGGAACGAGCTGAGCTCAGTGAGAGATTAGGTAACTATCCTATTGGGTCCCACCCTTCAGGCTAAACACTGGCAGACGCAGACAATTGCAGGAAACTCTTATTCAAACAAGTAAGAAGATATTTATTTGATTGGGATACAGATAAGTTTACCAGATGGGTGGGGTATGTTGAACAGGGAAAATGTGGGGCTTATAATGAATTTAGATTCTTTTCTTAGATGAGAAGCTAAAAATAAGGCCAGGAGGGAGGTGAGAGAGTAAGTGGCTGTTAGCTGGGGAATAAAAGAAGGCTTTCCGAAGAGAGAAGTGTCAAGAGATTGGTTTCTCTCTGGAGGAGCTTTCGCAGAGAATTGAACTAACTCAAAGAAAGAAGAGAGAAATGTCTAAGAAAAAAGTTTTTTTGACAATAATGACGGGAATGTTGGTTGTTTGCTTAACGGGGTTAATTTCTGTAATGGGATTGGCTAAGACAACTATCTCTATTTGGACGGCTTATCCTGAAATGCATGAATTTCAAAAACGTGCCGGAGAGCGTTATGAGAAATTAAATCCGGAAATAGATATTGAAGCTACTCTTTTTCCTCAGAGGGCTTTAGAGGAAAAAGTAGCTGCTGCTCTTCCAGCGGGAGAGGCTTGTGATGTTCTGGACTTAGGGACTATGAGTACCTACCCCTACTACGTAGCCGGTCTTTTCGAAGAGGTTCCGGCTGATCTCGTTGCTTGGTTAAAAGAGAATTTTCCCCCGGCCGCCATCAAGTACAGCACAGTTCCCGGAACCAATAAACTCTATACCATGCCCAATTACATCTCACTGAAAGCGATGTTCTACAATAAGGATCACTTCAAGGAGGCTGGTTTTACCACTGCTCCGGAAACGATTGCAGAACAGATGATGTACGCTGAGAAACTAGTCCGATACGATGCTGCGGGCAATCCAACTCGCGTAGGATTGGATCTAAGACTCTCGGGCGGGGGTTTTGGAACAGCTCAGAAATATTGGACTCAAGTGATAATACCTTATGGGACTAAGATTATTGAGCCGGTGGGAGATAAATGGCGAGCTGCTTACGATAACGAGTGGGGACAGAAAGCTCTCAAATATTATCTGGATGCGGTCTATAAATACAAGGTGGAGAGCTTTGAGGTTAAGTCCGATGCGGAAGGGTTTGGCCTGGGAGTAACCTCGATGTTTCAAAGAGAATCCTGGGTAATAGGTTACTTAAGGGATAACGCTCCTGAAATTAACTATGGGGTTTTCCTTATGCCTAAGGGCCCTCGAGGCTGGGGAACTATTGCCAATATGCTGGGAATATGTGTGCCTAAAAGTTCTCCTCATAAGAAAGAAGCCTGGGCTTTTGCCAAATGGCTGGTCAATGATGACAATATGGTTAGAATGTTCGGTGAATCTGGTTGGCAGCCCTACAGAGCTAATGTTGATTATTCGTCGCTTTATAAGGAGGCTCCGGCTATCAAAGGTTTTGTTGATGCTCTAGCGACTCCCGGATACGAAGTTATTGACTACGAGCTTATCTCCCCGATATTCGAAATTCACAGTCGAATGGCTGAACAGTTGATGATTGCCTTCAAGAAACCAGAGCTTCTGGATCCCAAGAAGCTGGCTGCTGCTATCCACGATATGGCCAAGGAAACTAACAGAATTCTGGACGACTATGATCTTCTAGCCAAATAAGGGTTTTAGGAGTGATGGAAACAACCTGTGTCCGGTTGGTTACGACTGGGCACAGGTTTTGCCAGTTTGATTCGGGTAAAAAGAAGATGAAAGATAATGGCTAAAAAAAAGCAAAGTTATCTGAGAGGATGGTTAGGCAGACAGGGATCTATAAAAAGAAGCCAGATGCTATTTATTTTAACGATTTTTGTTCCTCTGATAAGTTTGTTTATCATCATTCGCATCATTCCCATTGCAGCAACCCTGGGAACCTCGTTTACCAATATGCATCTTATTCGGCCAGTCACTAAATTCGTGGGGATGAAGAACTTTGTCCGCCTTCTCGAGGATAAACAATTTATTTCCGCTTTTTTTAACTCCATCGAATATGTAGTGGTGGCCGTACCTTTAGAAATAGGCCTGGGACTTCTCTTTGCCTTAATGCTCAGTAGGAAAATTAAGTTTGAATCCCTTTACGAAACCCTCTATTTTGTTCCCTATATACTTCCTATGGTCCCGGCAGCTATCGTCTGGAAATGGTTTTATAGTCCGGGAAGTTTTGGCCTGGCCAACTACCTATTGGAATCAGTGGGATTGGGTCGGGTTCCCTGGATGAGCAACCCCAGGATTGCATTGCTTGCCACCATTGGAATTCATGTATGGAAAAACTTGGGTTACTTCATGATTATCTTTCTGGTTGCCTTGAAGAACGTACCGGCCGAGATGCGTGAGGCCTCAAAGGTGGACGGAGCTACTATCTGGCAGACTATTAGACACATAGAACTTCCTCTGATAAAACCGGTCATCCTTTATGGAATAGTTATGGCTACTGTTTGGTCCTGGTCAGCTTTTACGGAAGTTTATATAATGACTCAGGGTACAGATATCTCCACGGGGGCAGAGATTCAAGTTTTAATATACAGGGTCTTCCAGGAAGCCTTTGTTTATCATAGCATGGGCAAGGGATGCGCCATATCTTTTGTTGTCTTTCTAATCTCTCTGGTTATTATTCTGGTGCAGTTTAAGATATTTAGATGGGGAGAGAGATGAAAAGACTCGCGACACGCAGAAAAATAAAAGGAAGTAGGATTATCCTGCACCTATGCTTGTTGGTTACCAGCGTAATTATGGTTATGCCCTTTATATGGCTAGTATTTACCTCCTTTAAGGAAAAAGCAGATATTATTTCGGTTACTCCCACTCTCTTGCCGCGTGTCTGGACCTTAAGCAATTACATAAAATTGCCAGAAGTAGCCCCCTTTCTTCGTTTTTTCTTTAACAGTTTTTTTATATCCCTTATCTCCACTCTTTTCATTATTATTAGTTGTCCCATGGCTGGTTATATTTTTGCCAAATACAAATTCAGGGGTCAAACGTTCCTGTTTTTACTGATTATGGCTACTATTCTTGTTCCCTTGCAGACTTATATGATTCCCTTGTACCTCATTATGAAGTCTTTCGGTTGGATTAATACCTATCAGGGTATGATTTTCCCCTTAATTATTATGAGTTCGGGTATCTTCTTTCTGCGCCAAAATATTTTAACCATTCCCGATGAACTCATTGATGCCTCCAGAATGGATGGATGCTCTGAATTTGGAATATTTTGGAAGATAATATTTCCCCTGTCTTTTGCTGCTACGGCGGCCATTGCCATCGTGAACTGGGTCTTTACCTGGAGTCAGGTCTTTATCTGGTACTTAGTGATGGCTAACTCAGAAAAACTATTCACTATGGAACTGGGATTGATGTATTTTCAGAGACACTATATCACCGACTACGGTGGAATAATGGCTGCCTGTGTGATCACTGTTCTTCCTATCCTCATATTTTTTCTCATTTTCAGAAGAAGAATTATTGAGGGAGTATCCCTTACCGGAATGAAATATTAGAGTTTTTTCATAAGTTGAAGAATACTTTGAGAGAATTTCTTGTGTTGCTTAGCCTTTTAGGTGAACAAAGGAGAGCTATGATATTATGATTTCACGAGAACGGGTTTTAAAAGCTTTAAATCACCAAGAGCCTGATAGGGTCCCTGTTGATTTAGCTGGCTCATTGACAAATGCAGGTATAGCCCAAAAAGCTCATAGTGAGCTAAAAGACTATCTTGGCTTAAAAGGAAATGAAGCTGAAGTTATAGATGTAATGCAGCAACTTGTCAGACCAGACAAGCGAATCTTAAAGAAGTTTGGGGTAGATGTGTAT
>JAUVZS010000153.1:0-4247 GCA_030602435.1 Clostridia bacterium | reverse complement strand
CCATTAAAAACCGTAGAACAACGCAGTTTAGGAATAAATATCGTAATACAGATATCCTCCTTGTGGATGACATTCATTTTTTAGCCGGAAAAGAGCGAACCCAGGAAGAATTTTTTCATACTTTCAATGCTTTATATGAATCTCATAAACAAATAGTGCTTTCCAGCGATAGACCTCCTGGTGAAATCCCTACTTTAGAAAAAAGGCTTCTCTCACGTTTTGAATGGGGTTTAATTGCTGACATTCAACCTCCGGATTTTGAAACAAGAGTTGCTATATTAAAAAAGAAAGCAACGATGGAGAATTTACATTTTCCTGACGAGGCATTTATATTTATAGCAGAGAGAATAAAGACTAACATTCGTAAACTAGAAGGGTGTCTAATTCGCCTGGCTGCCCATTCCTCCTTGTTTAAAGAAAAAATAAATGCGAGTTCAGTTAGTGAGATGTTAAAAGACATTATTCCTAGAGAACAACCCAAGCCAATTACTATCGAGTTAATCCAAAAAAAAGTAAGTAAATATTATGAAATCAAAGAGGAGGTTATTAAAGGAAAAAAAAGAGTGAAGTCTATTGCTTTCCCTAGGCAAATAGCAATGTGGCTTTGTCGAGAATTAACAGAAGCTTCTTTTCCTGAGATTGGAGCTAAATTTGGAGGAAAAGACCATACTACGGTGATGTATGCACAGAAAAAAATAGAGAAACAGAAAAAGAAAGATGAGAACCTAAAAGAAGAATTAGAGAAGTTAATAAAAATACTAGAAACCTCTGAGTAACTTAGGGAAAAATTGTGAATAAAAAGGTAAAAATTCAAAGATAATTTTTACCTTGTGAAAAAAATGGAAAAAGTAGTTTTTTATTCTCATGTTTTACTTTTATCTTATAAAGATATATCCTTCTTTATAGAAATTACTAACATTACTTACAACCTCTACTACGAATACTAAATATCTTATAATAAAGAAGTATTAGAATACAGCCTTCTATTTATTCTCGTTCTTCTCTTCAAAATCCTCTAATTTTAATTTACCTTCCATTATTTCTCTTAAAACAGTGCTAGGAAGCTTCTCTTTAGAAACAAGTAACTCTAATTTGTTTTTTTCTTTAGTTAATTGTTTTATTCTTTGAATAGCCAAACATGTAAGTCTGTATTTATTATCCATTCCAGCTTTATATAACAACTCATCTATAAAGATTTTAATCATTGAAACTCCTTTCAAGTTACTTTTAGGTAAGTTTTTTAAAATCTTCTGGTGAGACCTTATTTATTCGACAACGTTCTGCTCCAATTATAGCCAATAAATCATCCAACGCCTTATTTATATCATCGTTTACAACTACATAATCATAAGAAGGAATATACATAATTTCTTTTTTTGCCCGCTGTATACGCTCTCTTGTTTTCTTTGTTTCCTCAGTAGCTCTATTGCCTAAACGTCTTTGTAATTCTTGCCAAGAAGGGGGAAGAAGAAAAATGAGTACAGCCTGGGGATATTTTTTTTTTATTTGAGTTCCTCCTTTGACGTCCACTTCTAAAATTACATCTTTTTCTGCCTTTATAGCTTCATTAAGGAAATTAATTGAGGTTCCGTAAAGTTGTCCGTGCACCTGTGCCCATTCTACAAACTTTCCTTCTTGTCTTATTTTTTGAAACTCCTCTGGGGAAACAAAATAATAATCCACTCCTTCTATCTCATTTTTACGGGGAGAACGAGTAGTAAAAGATACTGAAGGGGTAAACGAGGGAGATGTCTGTAAGAGTCTCTTTAATAAAGTAGTTTTACCTGCTCCTGAGGGAGCAGAAATAACCACAACTAAACCCTTCTTTTTTTTTAACAAAGTTTTTCTCCTTTATAAAACACTCACTCAATATTCTGAATTTCTTCTCTAATTCTTTCTAAGTCTTCTTTGATTTGAATTACCAGGCAAGAGATAACAAAAGCATTAGCTTTTGCTCCTAAGGTATTGATTTCTCTTTGCAGTTCCTGGAGGATAAATTTTAGTTTGACTCCTATGGGCTCGGTTTGTTTTAGAGTGTTTTGGAACTGATCTAAGTGAGACTGAAGACGTAATCTTTCCTCGCTGGTATCACCTCGCCAGACAAGGGAAGAGAGCTCGTGGGCTATTTTTTTCTTCTCTGTCTGCTCTAAGAATTCTTCTAAGTTTTTCTCTATCTTCTTTTTATAATTTTTTTCAACTAAAGGAATTTCTTTTTCTATTTTGAAAAGTCTCTTTTTAATTCTTTTTAAATACTTCCGGATACTATAAAGGTGCTCCTTCCCTTCCTTTTCTTTTGTTTGGAGTACTTCCTTTAAAGTTTTAATTAGAGATTTCTCTATAAAAGTTTTTATATTTTCTTTATTTTTTTCTTCTTTATCTAAAAGGATAACATTAGGAAGTGATAAGATGTGAGAGAGATTAATCTTACTTTTTAATCCCAAATTATTAGATACCTGAGAAAGAATCTGGTGATAGCGAGAGGCAAGTTCTTGATTTATTATAGCTTTAGGCAAGGAAGGCTCTTTCCTCTTTATTTCAATATTAAGAATTACCTTTCCTCGTTTAATTCTTTCCTTAATATATTCCTTAATTCTTTTTTCCCAGAGAAAGGGAATTGGCTCAGAACAATTAATTTCTATTTCCAAAAAACGATGGTTAAGTGTTTTTATTTGTGAATAAATATCCACTTTCTCACTTTCTACTTTCCCCTCTCCATAACCAGTCATACTTCTCAATTAAAAACCTCTACTAATTCGTATCTCGTTGTTCGTATTTAGTATAGCGTATTATACTCTACTCCCCACACCCTGTCAAAATTCGATTTTTTCTACTCTATGTTCATCAGTTAAGGATTCCAGGAGCTCTTTAATAGATTTCTTAAGGATAGGGTGATAAAGTTCTGGATTAATTTCAGCGAGAGGAATCAAGATAAATCTACGTTTGTGCAGGTGTGGATGGGGAAGTGTAAGATCTTTCTCTTTGATTATCTTTCCCTTATAAAAGAGAAGATCTAAGTCGATCACTCGAGAAATCTTTTTTTTTGTCCTTATCCTACCCATTCTCTTTTCTATTTCCAGTAATATCTTAAGTAATCTCTTAGGATCACTATCTGTTCTTACCTCCAGGGCACAATTTACAAACCATCCTCCTTTTATTCCTACTGGTTCGGTCAGATAAAAGGAGGAGACTTTCTTTACCTCCATTTTCTTTTTCAGGTGATTCAGCGCCTCCTTTATATTTCTTATTCTCTCTTCTTTGTTTGAACCTAATCCAATGTAAACACTGCACATTTTAGAGTCTTTCAATGTAAGTATATTCTGTGTGTCCCTATTCTTCCTTTATTAACTTTTGGGGAGTAGTAATTCTTATACGAGGATAGCCGCTTATCAAATTATAGGCATTTACCTTCCTTTCCACTTCAGGCTTAACCAGATGGGCGAAATTCCAACTTAAGAGAACATCTTTCTTGTTTATCACGGCCAGAGCAAGATGAAGGGCATCGTTAAAGGCATTAGGAGGAATGATCTTTTCTTCAATATATCTTTTAGCTAGGCGTTCTACAGAAGAAGAAACTTCTAACACTGGAAAATCTCGAATTAAGGAGAGAATAGCCTCTCTTTTATCTTCTGTCTCCAGAGCTTCTATTTCTTCTATGGTAAGTCTGGAGACGGCTACTTCATATTGGTTAATCTGTTTATTCCACCATTGGGTAGTGATTTTGCGTCTCTCTGGCTGTGCTTTCTCGCAGCAGGCAGAGGGAATAGATGGGTCAAGATATATGCTCTTCATTGTCTCGTATTGCGTATATCGTATTGCGTTTCCTTAGCTCTCATTGCGAGAAGACGCGGGGCGACGAAGTCGTTGCGAAGTAAAGCTGAAGCAATCTCAGGAAATTTCTTGCTAATACTCGGGACAGCTTCCGCAATCCTTTCTTTTTTTTTACGCAATACGCATCACGCAATACGATATACGATTAAAGTAGTCCATAATCAGCAAGGGCCTTCTCCAGCTTTTCCTCATTCTCTTTTTGCATACCATTCAAGGGGAGTCTCCATTCTTTCTCAATCATTCCCAGGCGAGCCAGAGCTGTTTTCATAGGAAGAGGGTTGGTTTCCATAAACATAGCCTGGCACAGAGGATAGATTTTATAATGAAGCTCTTGGGCTTTTTTGATTTCTCCTGCAAGATAAGCCTTTATCATTTTTGTCATCTCTTCTGGTATAATATTAGCCGTTGCCGCTATAGCT
>JAUVZS010000074.1:0-6304 GCA_030602435.1 Clostridia bacterium | reverse complement strand
CAAAGAGCAGAGAGAAGCGGTTACTTATGGAGAAGGTCCTCTTTTGATTATAGCTGGTGCGGGAACAGGAAAAACTCAGGCCATTACCCGGCGCATTGCTTGGCTTGTTACTGCCAAGCAAGCAAAGCCGGAAGAGATTCTGGCTCTTACCTTTACAGAGAAAGCAGCTACGGAAATGGAGGAGAGAGTAGATATTCTTGTGCCTTATGGATATACCGGGGTATGGATTGGTACATTTCATGCCTTTGGAGATAGTATTTTAAAGGAGAATGCTTTGGAATTAGGTCTTATCCCGGATTTACAGGTATTAACCAGGCCGGAGCAAATTATCTTCTTTCGGGACCATCTTTTTGAATTTCCACTTTCCTACTATCGTCCCCTTGGTAATCCTGCCCGATTTATTGATGCTATACTTACCCTTTTCAATCGAGCCAAGGACGAGGATGTCACTCCAGAGGAATATCTTAATTATGCTCACCTGTTAGAAGAAAAGGCAAGAGCCAATCCAGAAGATTCAGAGTTGGCTGAGACTACTGCTCAACAAATGGAGGTAGCCGGAACTTACCAAAAATACGAGGATCTTCTTGCTCAACATGGGAAGGTTGACTTTGGAAATCAAATAACCCTGCCCTTAAAGCTTTTTCGAGATCATCCGGCTATCTTGAAGCGTTATCAAGAGCGTTTTCGCTATATTCTCATCGATGAATTCCAGGACACTAACTATACTCAATTTCAGTTAGTTAAATTGCTAGCGGCCCGTCATGAGAACATTACAGTGGTTGCCGATGATGATCAATCTATCTATAAATTCCGCGGAGCGGCTATCAGTAATGTTTTGGGATTTATAGATGTTTACCCCAAAGCTAAACAAATAGTTCTAACCCAGAACTACCGCTCAACTCAGGTAATTCTAGATACTGCCTATCGTCTTGTGAATTACAACAACCCCGACCGCCTTGAATTTAGAAATAATATTGATAAGCACCTTATCTCTAAGACAAGGGGAGGACAAGGAGTAAAGCACTTCCATTACGATACTTTATCCAGTGAAGCAGAAGGAGTAGCTAAGTTAATTAAGGAGAAGGTGGAGAGGGAAGGTTACAGCTACCGAGATTTTGCCATTCTCGTACGGGCAAATAAGGATGCTGATCCCTTTTTGCGTTCTTTGAATATGGCGGATATACCCTGGACTTTCTCAGGAAATAAAGGCCTGTACTCGCGTGAGGAGGTTCGTTTTCTCATTTCTTTTCTGCAAAGTGCGGCTGATTTTGAGGATAGTGTTAGTCTTTACTATCTTGCTGCTTCTGAGGTTTACCAGCTTTCGGCCAGAGACCTTATTTTGTGTATGAATTACGCTGGTCGCAGGAATCGCTCTCTTTTTTATGCTTTTTCTCATTTTTCAAAAATTTCAGAATTGGATGAGGATATTTCTTCAGAAGGTAAGGTCATTATTGAGAAGATAATCAAAGATTTAGAAAAATATGCAGATTTATCAATCAAACACACCACAGGAGATGTCCTTTATAAATTCATTAGCCAGAGTGGATATCTTAAACAACTGACCTCTTTTCCTTCGTCATCCAATGAAGAGAAACTTAAAAATGTGGCCAGATTCTTTGATATTGTTCGCAGTACCTCTGGTGTCCTCACTCATGATAGAGTTCCCCAGTTTACTAGTTATCTTAACTTGCTTATGGAGGCGGGGGATAATCCTGCTGTAGCTGAAGCTGATATGGAAGCCGACGCAGTCAATGTTCTTACAGTGCATAAGGCAAAGGGACTAGAGTTTCCCATAGTTATTATGGTGGGTTTAGTTTCTGAGCGATTTCCCAGCCGTTATCGCCGCGAGGGCATTCCTTTACCCGATTCTCTTATTAAAGACATTTTGCCCAGTGGTGATTTTCATCTTCAAGAAGAAAGACGTCTCTTTTATGTGGGAATGACCCGTGCCAAAAAGGAAATTTACTTTACCAGCGCTCAGGATTATGGAGGCAAACGTCCCAAAAAGATATCACAGTTTACCATGGAAGCTCTGGATTTGGGTAAAAAAGAGGTGCTCATCCATAAGGCTTCTGCCCTGGAGGTGATTGGACGTAGTGCTCCGCCACAGAGGAAAGAGCACCAGTTATATAAATCAATTCCCGAGACACAGGTATTAACTCTGAGCTACTGGCGGATAGATGACTACCTTACCTGTCCTTTAAAATATAAGTACGTTCATATACTTCGTGTGCCTATTATGCAGCATCACGCTGTAGTTTACGGCAGGGCTCTTCACGAAGCAGTGCAAGAATATTATCGCCGCAGACTAGCCGGAAATGAAGTCAAGGAAGAGGATATTATTTCTATTTTTCAAAAATTCTGGACAAGTGAAGGATTTTTAAGCCGACAACACGAAGAGCAGCGATTAGAAGAGGGTCGAGAGACACTGCGCCGCTTTTATCAGAGAGTACAGGCTGAAGAACGTCTTCCTACCTACGTAGAAAAGGAATTTAGTTTTTTATTAGGGAATAATCGGATTGTTGGACGCTGGGATCGTGTGGACATCCATAATGGGGAAGTTTGTATCATTGATTTTAAATCATCCAATGTTCGGGAGAAAAAAAAGGCGGATAAAAGAACAAGGGAAAGCTTGCAATTGGCTATCTATGCTCTTGCTTATCAAAAGGTATTTGGAAAGATACCAGAGCGGGTAGAACTTCATTTTTTAGAATCTGGTCTGGTGGGGGTAGCAACCTTAGATGAGGATAATTTTGCCCGGACCATAGAGAAAATCAACGAAGCAGCGGCAGGGATTCGTGTCCAATCTTATGAGGCTAAACCAAGCTACGGGGCCTGCCACCTGCTTACCTGTGCTTATCAGGGGATATGTCCCCGTGCTGCGGGAGGGAAATGATGGAGGCTAAGGAAAGACTGATTTTAGCTCTGGATGTAGATACTCAAGCCGAAGTTGAAACTTTGGTAGAAGAGTTAAGTGATTTTGTGGGGTTCTTTAAGGTAGGGCATCGCCTATTTACCAGGTACGGGCCAAAGATTATAGAAGTTATTAAAAAGAAAGGGGCTAAGGTCTTTTACGATGCAAAGTTTTACGATATTCCTTCTGTGGTGGAAAAAGCCGCTGCGGTAGTGACAGGGCTAGGAGTGGACATGTTTACCCTGCATACTCTGGGAGGTTCTGAGATGCTCCAAGCAGCACTCAAAGCAGCGAAGGCAAAAAATAAAGAGGTTAAGGTATTGGGGGTTACCTTGCTCACTTCTTTAGATTCCCGAATCCTGAAAGAAGATCTGGGAATAAAAAGAGAGTTAAAAGAAGAAGTTATCCATTTAGCTTCTCTAGCTAGAAAAGCAGGATTAGATGGAGTGATCGCTTCTCCTTATGAAGCTAGTGAGCTGCGCAAAAGCTTTGGAGGTGATTTTCTTCTGGTCATACCAGGAATAAGACTAAAAGGATACAAAAAAAACGAGCAAAAAAGAGTGCTAGGTCCAAAAGAGGCTATTGAAAGGGGGGCTGATTTTCTGGTAGTGGGACGTCCTATTTTAACCTCAGATAATCCAGTGAAAACAACCAAAAGAATCTTGAAAGAGATAGAAAGTTAATGAGACTACCCAAAGCTCTGCGGGTTTTAATCTTAGTTGGTGCCGTCTACGGCTTTCTTTTAAGTATAAATCTTCTTGGCGATTCTTTGAATTTATTAGGCAAAGGATTTGTCAATCAACTAATCAGCAGCACCTCAAATCCTTTCGTAGGAATCTTCATCGGTATCCTTGCTACCTCTTTAGTTCAAAGCTCTTCAGTTACTACCGCCATTGTAGTTGCCTTTGTGGGTACGGGAACCCTTAGCATAACTAATGCCATCCCCATTATTATGGGGGCAAATATTGGTACTACAGTAACAAATATTTTGGTTTCCATGGCTCATGTTAAGAGAAAAGGAGAGTTTAATCGAGCTTTTTCTGCAGCCATTGTCCATGATTTCTTCAATCTCCTCTGTGTTCTTGTTTTCTTTCCTCTGGAAATCTATTTCCATATTATAGAGAAAATCTCCTACTTTTTGGCCGAGATGTTTAAAGGTATGGGTGGGCTAGAGATAACCAATCCTTTAAAAATCATTCTCGATCCTTCTACTCAGCTAATAAAAAATCTGTTTGCTTATAGTCCTTTGCTCATTCTTTTTTTCTCTCTGGTTTTTCTTTTTATTGCTCTAACTATTCTGGTAGCTATGACCCGGTCTTTAATGAGTGAAAGAGCGGAATTATTTCTAGATAAATATCTATTTGGTACACCAGGAAAAAGTTTCCTCGTGGGCTTCTTATTAACAGCCATAATTCAATCCAGTTCAGTTACTACTTCTTTAGTAGTACCTTTAGTGGGAGCAGGTCTATTAACCTTAAGAAAGATTTACCCCTACGCTTTGGGAGCAAATTTGGGAACGGTGATTACGGCTATCCTTGCTTCCTTGGTGACGGGGTCCTTTGCAGGGGTGCAGACAGCCTTTGCCCATTTAAGTTTTAATGTGCTCGGTATTCTGGTGTGGTATCCTTTAAGAGAAGTGCCTATAGGTATTGCAGAAAGGTTTAGTTCTTTTGTCAGGGGAAAAAGATTTATAGCCTTTATTTATATGATTTTTGGCTTTTTCTTGATCCCCCTTGTTTTAATCATTCTTACCGGGAGGTGAAAATATGTTTAGAGAGTTTTTTGAAATTTGGAAGAAAGCAGGGCTGTTAAGTACGGCTACCGAAGAGGTGGAAAAAATGCTTTTTGTGGCTAAGGATATGTTTACTTTCTCTCTTCGGGTGTTAATGGACAAAGAAAAGGAGGAGGAGGATATATACGAAATTGACCAGAAGCTTAATAAGCTCTTGATTAATGTGCGCAAGAAAATCCTGGAACATCTTTCCGTAAATCCTTCCCAGGATGTTACCTCTTGCTTAATTCTGATTACTATCGCCATAGATATAGAAAGGATTGGCGATTATTCTAAGAACTTAATTGAGCTTTCTCATAGATACCCTTCTCCACTGAAAGAGGGATATACCGGGAGGATAAGGGAAATCGAAAATGAAATAACCGAGCTATTTGACCAGACAATAAATGCCTTTAAAAATGCAGACATTGATTTAGGGAAAGAGATTATGGTAAGACATGCTAAGCTAGCACCCCTCTGCGAGAAGATCATAGATGATCTTATTGAAGATAGAGAAATTTCCAGCAAAATAGGCATTGTATATGCTCTTCTTGCCCGCCATCTGAAACGAGTAAGCGCTCATTTAAAGAACATTACCTCCAGTGTAGTCAATCCCTTCCACAGGTTAGGATATAAGCCTAAGAATGTTGGCTAAAGGTTAAGGAATACCTCGGCACCATGCCTTCTTGCTCTGCAATCCTCTCCCCACAGGGGAGAGGATTAAGGTGAGGGGATAAGGGGGAAAAATCAATTTTTTGGAAGAGTGTAGGCGTTGGCGTTGATCTCAGGAGTTTGTCTTACATATCCTTCCAGGAGGTAATCTTTTCCTCTTGTTTTAATTAAGATTTTGATATATAATAATTATAGTATGAATTCTATATCTCAAATAAAGCTGGAAAGAGAAGATATAAGAATTAAATTAATCCTCCCTTACAGTCCTACCTATATCAAAAAAATCAAGACTATCCTTGGCTACCGTTGGCACCCTGATAAAAAACATTGGAGTTTTCCCTATAGTTTTGCTACACATCTATTAGAGAGCGGGGTAGACTTGAGATATATTCAGGAGCTGCCAGGTCATAAAAGCAGTAAGACAACCGAAATTTATACCCATGTTAGTAACAAAAACTTGTGCAGTATAAAGAGCCCTTTGGAAAGCTTAAATTTAATAAAAAGGAAACAAGGAAGTAATAGTGAAAAATGATTCATCTATAGAAGATATATCCGAAGTACTTCGGATATAACACCAAAATGGAAGGATATCCGAATAAGTTCGGATATGAATAAGTTATATGAAATCGTGGACTTCATGTGTTTTAAAATATCTAAATTATTATTAGCAAGAGGTGGTCCTAATGACTAATTGGAATGAAGTAGAATATCAGCAAATCTCTGAGGATTGGCGACATCGTGATAATTTGACGTGGCAAATCCCTTCTATCATAGTAGTAATTGGAGGTGCGTTAATTGCAGCAGCATTTACATTTGATATAAAACCCTTCATTAGATCTTTATTGCTTGGATTTGGTGCGTTTTTGTCACTTTGTTTGGTTTTTGCATTAAAGGAAAACCTTTGGTATCAAATTGGTAGTGGTGAGGCCCTTAAAAAAATTGCTAAT
>JAUVZS010000177.1:0-4012 GCA_030602435.1 Clostridia bacterium | reverse complement strand
GGTGGCTATGCCAGAAAACCTCTCAGGGAACTCACTCCAGAAGAAAAGAAGAAACTAGAAGCTAAACTTCGAGATCTAGGGTTGATATAATGCCAAAAGCTTGGTAAGCCCATTTGAGAACGAAGTTTCTCACCCATCATCAAAATTGTTCCTCACCAGAGGCTTTGACCTGGACAATACCCCCGACGTAGGTGGGCACAATCTTTTCTCCGGGTTGAGCCTCAAAATACTCTCGATATCTTTCCTTGGAACCTAACAAAAGAGTAATACAGTCATGAACTCTCGGGATGATCAAAGAAATTCTCTCTGTCTTAAGACCAGCAACTCCGTTACTACATAGCCCGTAACCGAGAAGAATGGCTTCGTACAGGGGGTAATTTAACTACAATATAGCTAAAATAAAGAAAAGGGGAAGGTAGTGTTTTTTTCCAAAAATGCTATAATTATTTAAAATATTATTGGTAAATAGCGTCCTCGGAGGAAGGGATGAGACGAATTTCATTTTTGGTGATAATAATTCTTCTTTTGTCGGTTCTGGCTACCTTTGGCCATGAATTAAATCTTGAGGAAGGTTTTGATTCATGGTTTGGCTTCATGCCTGCTGAATTCGATTTTGAGCATGCCAGAGAAGCAGGTGCCTATTGGGATAGACCATTTTTTGAATTATTCTCTTGGGGCATGATAGAGCCTGAGCAAGGCAGATTCAACTTTCATATGACTGATAGATATATTCGCAGAGCCCAAAGATACGGTTTTCATGTTCTAGCAAACATCCAGCCTTTTGCTCCTTGGGATCAAGAACTGTGCCATCAGGGGCTACCGACTATAAGCAGTCCTATGGGGCCTCAAAGAAAAGGAAAACCCTGTGATATTGAAGCATACAAGAACTTCGTTATCAAGCTGGTTGAGAGATATGACGGCGATGGCCAAGATGATATGCCCGGTTTGAAATACCCTATAAAGTACTGGGAAGTAGCTAATGAGCCAGAGATGCAGCAAGAACCATTAGTCTTTTTTCAAGGTAGCCCCAAGGACTATTTTGAAATTCTCAAAGCTACCTATGAGGCAGTGAAGGAGGCTGATTCTCAAGCGCAAGTGGTGCAAGGAGGTATGGCAGGGATGGACCGTTGGATGGTCTCTTTCTGGCAAAAAGTATTCGGTCTGGGTGCTGCTTCATATTTCGATATTGCCAATGTTCATTCTATTGGTCATGGAGAGCATCTTAACGTACCTTCCTTCAAGAAGTTTCTCTCTAAAAATAATGCCTCAGAAAAACCCTTTTGGATAACGGAAGTCCAGATTGAGGACAGGAAAAAGAAAAAAACACCGAAGGAGTATGCAGCGTCTCTTGCGAGAAGTTATATTTTTGCCCTTGCTAATGGGGTAAAGAAATTCTTCTATGTTAATCTAAGATTACCTGAGCATCTTCCTCCCGAAGAGGAGGGTGGGCCTGGTTTCTCTGATTTATCTGCCCTGGTAGATTCATCCGGTAACCTAACACCTCTTTTCTATGCCCATCGCACAATAGCTTTAAAATTGGGAGATTTCCAGAAGGTGGAGAAAATCAGGGAAAGGGTGAGGGGTAAGACCATCTTGGAGGGTCAATATAGATTCCTCAAGGATAATAGGGTAATTTATGTCCTCTGGAGCAGAGGTAAGCTCCCTTCAGAAATAGAAGGTAAGGTGAAGGTAACGGATATCTCTGGTAGTGAGAAAATCCTCCCCTCAGATGCCATTCGACTCACTAATAGCCCCATCTTTATAGAAAAAACAGACACCTACACTAAAGGCGAGCTATCCCAAAGAGCAGAAGGTCTAGGTAGAGACCCATGAATTCATTATTTCGCTTTCTTGACATTTTAGCCACTATTTGCGCAAAATTCACCTACCAGTTTTTGGAGAAACTGCTGTATGCTCCTTTTTTATTGCCAAAATCGACAGAAATGATATAATTCCACTATGGAAACAAAAACTAAAGATCTAAATTTTCCCTTATTTTTCAAGCCTCTGTTTTGGTCATATAACTTTGGTTCCATAGACCCCCAAAGAGATAAAAAAAGGATCATTTCCAATACTATTAATTATGGAGAATGGAAACATTGGATTTGGATAATCAGATTCTACGGAAAGAACGAGGTAAAGAGAATAATTGAACAAACACCCAGAACAGAATTCAGAGCTCCTGCCCTCAAAC
Organism: Clostridia bacterium; assembly: GCA_030602435.1. GTDB lineage: Bacteria > Aerophobota > Aerophobia > Aerophobales > AE-B3A > JAUWRC01. Next base: position 1,818 of record JAUVZS010000177.1, on the reverse strand, counting down.
TCATTTCTCTTCTATTGGAGATCAAGGATCTGAAATATGCATCAAGAAGTGATTACCTCAGAAGCCAGAAGAATATTTGATAGACTCCATCGCTTTTCTAATTTCTATTTAGCAGGTGGAACAGGATTGGCTCTACAATTGGGCCACAGGATCTCAGTTGATTTTGACCTCTTCTGGGAAAAGGGTATCCCCAAGGACCTTCTTTTGAAAGTGAGAAGAGTTTTCGAGGGTTTTGAAACTAGAGTGGTAATTAACCACTCAGAGCAACTAACTGTGGCCGTGGAACAGATAAATGTCTCTTTTATCCAATATCCTTTTCCAGTGATTTCACAATCTATTGACTACCAAGGAATCAGAATTCTACCCCCCTTAGAGATTGCAGCAATGAAAGCTTATGCATTGGGAAGGAGGGCTACTTTAAACGATTATGTAGATTTGTACTTTGTTTTGAAAGAAGAAGTTGCCTCCTTGGAACAAATTATTGCTTCTGGTAAGCGAAAATATGGCAGGGAATTTGATCCAAGACTGTTTCTCGAACAGCTAATCTATTTGAAAGATGTGGAAAAAATTGAGATTCGGTTCTTGAAGGAAAGACTCAGCATACCAGAGATAGAAAAATTCTTTGAAGGAGAAGTAAAGAAGATAAAGCTCTGAGCGAATACGAACCAGAGGCATTATCCTCCTAATCTTCGCTTCCCTGATTCCTTCCAAATTCTTCCCACAGAGACCCCTTTTGGCTTTGCAAAAGCAAGGGTAAAGGTGCAGCGGTGGATTTTCTTAACGCCCTAATCCCGACCCCGGCATATAAAGACGATTGTCCGAACATCGGACACTGCTCCTAAATCCTTATTGGTACTGCTTTTTCGACAAGGCAATAAAAGAATACAGGAGAGTTTAGAAGTGAACAAACAGGAGCACTGTTTATATGTCTTATTCGATTTGATAAAACCTGTAAGAAATGCTATACTACGTGCACATAGCATAAGTGTCGTCATCCATACGGGGAGGTAAGCAAAGAGAGAGATTATCGGAAACGATTAGGAGGGAAAAATCAAGACAATAACTTTGCGAAGTAAAAAACGATAAACAACAGATGATTCAAAGGATAAAATATTATATAATAACCCTTCTGCAGCAAGAGACTTACAGGGTCTTATATGGTTAAAGAAGCAAATAGGTCAGTAAGATAGTAACGAAGTATAATTAGAAAGAAAGAAGATGGCAAGAAAACTAGATAGAATATACATAGTAGATGTAGAAGCCACCTGTTGGAAGGAGAAACCACCTGATGGACAGATAAGCGAGATTATACAGGTGGGAATAGTAGAGTTTAATTTACTATCGGGAAGTATTTCTTCAAAGGTTGGTTATAATATCAGACCTCAGTATTCGGAAGTTAGTGAGTTTTGCACTGAGTTAACAGGAATTACTCCAGAGGAACTTGAAGGAGAGAAGAATTTTTCTCAAGTTTATGAGATGGTAAAAGAAAGGTTTCCTCATCTTGAAAACTATACCTGGGCAAGCTATGGTGATTATGATAGGAATCACCTTAAGGAGATGAGTGATTTGCACAAGATACCTTATCTTTTTGGAAGGACCCATATAAACATAAAAAATCTTTTTGCCTTAAAATGGAGGTTAAACAAAGAAGTAGGTATGAGGAAAGCATTAAAGATCTTAAACAAGGAATTAGTAGGACAGCACCATAACGCTTTAGATGATGCTTTGAACATAACAGAGATTCTTAAAGCGTGCTTATGAAAGGAAAAGCTAGACAAACTTTGGATAAAGAGAGCAAAGGGGGACCCTGACCCCAGG
>JAUVZS010000148.1:0-4286 GCA_030602435.1 Clostridia bacterium | reverse complement strand
TGATGCATATCTTTATAATGGCAAATAGTCCAGGGGAGCTCGTTGGCTGGGTAAAGCCAGCAGTAGAGAAATTAAAAGAGAAGCAAAAGAAAGTAATAATTATCGTGGTTATACCTCCCTGTCAATATGCCAGTGGGATGGAAAGAGAGGTAGTAGAGAACTTTCCGGAGGTAGACCTCGTAGTAGGGCCATCCCAATATTTAAAATACCTTTTCTTAGGTATTAGGCCTTCTTCTTTCCGGGGGGTAAAGAGAGGGGTTGTTGTCTTTTTGGGAGGGGATCCGTTCCATGCAGTAGTTCTTTCTAAGCGTCTAGGCCTTCCTGCAGTAGCCTATATGCAGAAACCAAGATGGAAGAGATATTTTAAGAAATTTATGGTGCTTGATCAGGCTACAAGAGAGAAGTTTATGGCTAAGAGAGCTGAAGAAAACAAAGTTTTCGTGGTGGGAGATTTAACGGTGGATGGAATTAAATTGGGAATGTCTAGAGAAGAGGGATATAGTTGTTGGGGACTTAATTCGGGTAATTTCATTATCTCTATTCTTCCTGGAAGTAGACCAGAAATGGTAAGATATATGACTCCCTTTTTTTTAAGGGCCGCTGAGCTAATCAAGAAAGAACTTCCCAAGACCCAATTTCTTTTAGCTCTCTCTCCTTTTGTTCCAAAAGAGGAGCTAGTAAGCTTGGACGAGAGCGAAGTAAGCAAAGTATTTCAGGGGGCAAAGATTAAGCTAAAGAAGGATAATGAGAAATGGAAATTGATTACTGAGTCAGATTTAGAGGTGTTGGTAGTTGAAGGAAGGCAACATGAGGCTTTAAACGTGGCTCATCTGATTATTACTATCCCCGGTACCCATACACTAGAAGCAGCCTATCTAGGGGTTCCGATGCTGGTAGCTGTTCCTCTGAACAAGCCAGAGGCAATACCTCTCGATGGGCTGGCGGGACTGGTGAGGGGAGTGCCATTATTCGGATCTTCTATCAAAAGGTGGATAGTAAAATGGTGTGCTAAGCGTATCAAGTTTACAGCTATACCTAATATACGAGCGGATAGAGAGATTATACCTGAGATAAGAGGGGTGATTGAAGCTGAGGATGTGGCAAAAGAGGCTATAAAATTATTGAGGGATCCCAATGGGCTTGCCAGGATGAGAGAAGAACTTAGAGAAATAGCCGGAGGAAAAGGAGCCGCTGATAAAGTAGCTAGAATTATTCTGGAAGTGGGAAATGCCAGAAGAGGGGATAAATTATGAGTATACAGCGTCGTTTACTGGATTATTTTCGGCCCTATCGGATTCTTTTAATATTAGCTGTAGTTTGTATAGTATTTAATACTTTAGTTACTTTAGCTATCCCCTGGATCGTGGGAAAAAATTTAATTGATACAGTTATTCTGGAAGAAAATATTAAGTTATTAAATCTAATTGCTCTCGCTATAGTAATATTAGCTGCCTTCAAGGGTTTGTTTTCTTATGGGCAAAATTATTTAATGTCTCTTGTTGGCTTTAAGGTAATTACCGATATGCGCAATCAGGTTTATGAGCATCTGCAATGTCTTTCCTTGAAATTTTACAGAAAGAAACGCACAGGAGAAATTGTATCCCGGGTCATACACGATGTAGATCAGCTCCAAAATGCTATAATTAATACGGCCGTTGTTTTTATTGCCAACTGCTTTATGTTGATAGGTGTTCTCATTTTAATCTTCTACATTCATTGGCGCCTATCCCTTTTTGCTTTAGCTATTGTTCCTCTCCTTGCCTTTACGGCTAACAAATTTGGTGGGTGGATAAGAGGATTTAGCAGGTCAATTCAAGCTAAAATAGCCAATATTTCTTCAATCCTGCAGGAGACAATAGGAGGAATTGAGGTAATAAAATCCTTTGCTAGAGAGAAACAGGAAGTTAAAAGGTTCAAAGATGAGACCATAAGAACTCTTCAATTGTCAATTAAGAGGACTCGCCTTATCGCTGCTCTTGCACCAGTCATGGAAATGTTAACTCTTTTAGGACTAACTGGTATCCTCTGGTACGGAGGCAGAGAGGTAATAAGAGGGGTATTGACTCCTGGACAATTAATTGCTTTTTTAGGGTATATCGCTATAGCCCTTGTTCCTTTGACTCAAGTAAGTCAGGCTTTTGGTATTTATCAACAAGGCTTAGCTTCTGCTGAGAGAATTTTCGAGGTTTTAGATGCTCGGCCTGAGATAAAAGAAATTCCCGGGGCAGTAGAGATGCCCCAGGTAAAAGGGTATGTAGAACTTAAAGATGTTTACTTTGGTTATGACGAGAAAAAATTAGTTTTAGAGGGGATTAATTTAGAAGTGAAACCTGGCCAAAGGATAGCCCTGGTGGGGCCGAGTGGTGCTGGCAAAACGAGTTTAGTTAGTCTTATTCCTCGGTTTTATGACCTTTTATCTGGGACCATCACCATAGATGGATATGATATTAAAAAAGTAAAATTAGCCAGCCTTAGAAAGCAAATAGGTATCGTAAGCCAGGAGGCCATTCTTTTCAATGGAAGTATCAGGGACAATATTGCCTATGGCAGGATAAAAGCCTCTAATGAGGAAATTATTAGAGCGGCCAAGAAAGCCAATGCTCATGATTTCATTATGGCGCAGCCGGCCGGATACGAGACGCAGGTGGGTGAGCGAGGGCTAAAACTCTCAGGAGGAGAGAGGCAGCGTATTGCTATTGCTAGAGCTATTTTAAAAGACTCTCCCATCCTTATCTTCGATGAGGCTACCTCTGCTGTAGATGCCCAGGCCGAGTTACTAATTCAACAGGCTCTGGAGCGGTTGATGCAGGATAGAAGTACTATTACTATTGCTCATCGGCTATCCACTGTCCAGCATGCAGATAGAATTGTGGTACTCAATGAGAGGAAAATCGAGGAAGTTGGCTCTCATCAAGAGCTTCTATCTAAAGGCGGGGTCTATACCAGGCTATATAAGCATCAATTTAGATCAAGATGATTTTCCATTAAAAGTTCCTCATAAATTTCCTCTATTCTTTTCACATGTCGATGAAGGGTAAAATATTTCTCCACCCGTTCTCGACCTTTCTTTCCCATCTCTGATGCTTTAAGAGGATTTTTTAATAGAAAAATAATGGCCTTTGCTAAGGCGCCAGGATCTTCTGGGGGAACTAATAGACCAGTTACATTTTTTTCTACCACCTCGGGAACCCCACCTACTTCAGTAGCCACCACAGGTTTTCTCAGAGCCATTGCCTCGATGAGGATTGTGCCGAAAGACTCGTTTAAAGAAGGAAGTATAAGTAAATCCAGAGCTTGGATAATATCGGGGATATCTTCTCTAAAACCAGTAAATCTTACTGCATGACTAAGCTTCAAATTCTGAATTAATACTTCTATTTTCTTTGGATATTTTTTAGAAAATGGAGAAGCTTTACCAACTATTAAAACTCTTAAATTGGGAATTATCTTTATAATCTCTTTCAAACTTCTTATCAAAGTATGGTGCCCCTTTCCTGACTCAATTGTAGCAATTATGCCCAATAAAGGCGTAGAAGCATCAATATTAAATTCCTTCCTTACCTTTCCCCTATTGATATTTGAATTAAATTCTTGCAAATCTACACCGTTGTATATTGTCTCTATCTTAGTAACACCTTGTGAGATAAAAGGTTCTGCACGCTTGCGAGAAACCACCACAATTTTGTCAGACATTTTATTAATAATCTTTATCAAAAATCTATTCCCTATTCCTTCTGATAAGTCTTCGTGGATATGCCATAAAACCTTTGTTTTTCTTAATTTGCCAGCAAAAGCTCCATAAGTAGCTATCTTCGTATTTACATGAACAAGATCAATCTTTTTCTTTTTAATAAACTTAGATAACTTATAAGTTAAATTTCTTTGAAAGCAGAGAGTCTCAATCTTTTCTTTAGCCAATTTTTCTATAATCGGACCTGGAAGGGGAGAGAAGAAGAAGGGATTAAATTTATTTCTATTTAAACACATAATTATCCTGTATAGGTTTATAGGTGCACCTGTTAAGACCGCTTCGTGTGAAACAAATAAAATGTTAAACATTCCTATTCTCTAAAGTTATGTTTCTTGCAATTGCAAGAATAGCCAGCAGAATCCAGAAGAAGATGAAAAGGCTACGGATGCACCAGGTAAAATCAAATTCCTGACCTACCAAAAGAGCTATTAAGCTTGCCAGTAATCCAATTACGAGAGCCTGTAAATAATCATCCTTCGTTCTTCTCAAAGTGTTCCAGCCTATTTTAAAAACCCTTACCAAGAGCCACAAAAAG
>JAUVZS010000144.1:0-4394 GCA_030602435.1 Clostridia bacterium | reverse complement strand
TAAGGCCAAAAGGGGGTGAGAAGTGAGGAAGGCCAATCGGGACAGGAGAAGATTTTTTGAGAGAAAGATAAGTTTGTCCGATTGAAGGAGGGAGAAAAAGATGAAGAGAAGAAGTATTATCAGTGTGGCGTGCTTGGTGATGTTTGTCCTGATGCTTTTTTCTGGCGCGTCAGCTGCGGTAAAAGAGATAACCATTTGGACCTGGGGGGCGCCTGACGCCGTGATACTTGGGCTTATAGAAAATAGCTGGCCGTTGATGGAGAAAGAATTCGGGGTCAAAATCAAACATGAGCTTTTTCCCGGGATTAGTGAGACTGAGTTTGTGACCAAAGTCGTAAATGCCGTGCGCTTCGGGACCGGGCCAGATCTAATAGAAGCAAATGCCATCACGCTGAGCACCCTGGCATCCGAGGGATTTTTGCAGCCTGTACCTGCATCGGTAGTGGAGTCGTTACAAGAAAAACTCTTACCCTCTTACAAAAATGCACCCTATTTGTGGGATGAGAACGGCTACAAGAAACCGTTCATGGGCGCACTCGTAAGGGATGCAGGTGGTCAGATAGTTTGGTGGAACGAAGAGATGTATAAGGAAGCGGGCTTGGATAGGTCTCCCCGAACCTGGGATGAGGTGTTCGAATTTGGCAAAAAGTTGACCAAGTATGGTGCTGATGGTTTAATTGAAATAAGTGGCTTCTTTGTTAGAACAGCTGGACATGGGGGCGGCATTGGGGACAAATTCACCCCCTATTTCCTTTCTGCTGGAGGCGGAAGTCTACTCAAAATTGAGAATGAAAAGGTCAAAGCAAATTTCAATACCTCAGCCGGAATTGCGGCAGCGCAGTTCTACTTAGATGTGCGGTACAAATACAATATTGATGCAATCGGGATACCGGGAGATGTTGGCGGTTGGTATAGAGGACAAACTGCCACGGTGAGTGCACGAAGGTTTTGGGTACCCCTGGACGTTAAACGAAACGCACCAGATATGTATTCCAAGTTAAGGGCAGGATCCATTCCGGTCGCCCGGGAAGGGTTGAAAAGCATCACTACCTCCCACATCTATGGTTTAACTGTGAATCCTACTATCGACTCTGAGACAAAAGAGCTTATCTGGAAGCTCTTTGAAAGACTCAACCAGTTCGATATGGTAAAACGGCGGACAATCGATACTATGAACTGGCTTCCTTACAGGGACGCGGTAACACAAGATCCCTTCACTGAAGAATTGTGGCAAGAGGTTCTAGAGTCCAGCGTGAACACCATACCTCGTCTGGAGGCTCCTAAATTCTCGGTGGTGCAGGCCATATTGGGAGATCAGTTGAATCTTATCTTTGCCCAGGAACAGAGTATTGAAGAGGGCCTATCTACTGCGGCAGAGGAAGTTAGTGAGCTTTACGAAGATGTTATGTTGAAAGAGCTTTAAACAGGCTAACCTGCATTCCCTGCTTCCGGGCAGGGAATGCAGGGAAAGAAGAGTTTGGCCATGTTCGCTAAAAGCTTAAAGAAACGAGAAGCAAGAGTCGCCTTCTCATTCATTTCTCCAGTTCTAGTTTTGTACGCGATTTTCTTTTGGGTACCGTTAATACTTATTGTTATGGTTAGTTTTACGAAATGGGATATGTTTAAACCTATGAAATTTGTAGGGTTAACCAATTACTATAAGCTATTCTCAGATCCCTACTTTTTAAAAGCTTTCCTACTGTCTTCAGTCTATGCCTTATCAAGCGTTGGTTTGTTAATTTTTTTCGGACTGTGCTTTGCTGTTTTATTTAACAGGCCGGGATTAATTCCCTTCTTAGGGAGAATGCTTTTCTTCATGAGCGCAATTTTACCTTTGATATCGGCGGGAGCCATTTGGGTATGGATTACAGGTCCTGAATCTTATTCGGGGTTGAACTCGCTGATGAGTTTTTTGGGAATGGGTAGAGGAAGATGGCTGGCTGGATCGAATACAGCCCTGCTCTGTGTTATAGGATTTGCTGTCTGGCACGGGACCGGGCTTAACACCTTGTTGTATACGGCAGGACTACGAGGGATACCTTCCGTGTACGTCGATGCTGCAAAGATAGATGGAGCCTCCGGGTTTCAGATCATAAGATACATCATAATCCCCTTGCTTAGACCCATTACTCTCTTTTTAGTTGTGACCAATTTGATAGCCGGTTTTAATGCATTTACCCCCATTTGGTTTTTAACTAAAGGGGGTCCAGGAACAGCTACCAGAATTCTGCCTGCATATATTTACCAATTTGGATTTAACCGATTTCGATTTGGATTCGCCTCGGCTTCAGCTATCGTGCTGATTGGAATAGTGCTTATTTTCACCTACATTCGTCTGAGGAAACTCTAATGTTCAGAAAGTCCTTAAAATCTTGGTTAATAAACATAGTCATCCTTGCATTAATTGCTGGTTGGATAATAATACCCTGGATGTACGGATTTGGAATGGCCTTCATGCCTAATGAAGAACTTTACAAGATTCCGCCCAATATAATTCCCCGTAATCCTACCTTAGCCAATTTTAGAACGGTGATGGAAACCTTGAGCATCTCACGCTTGTATCTTAATACCTTTGTATCGGCAGGAATGGCAGTAACTTGTACTCTGTTTTTCTCTACCCTAGCAGGATATGCATTTGCTAAACTTCGCTTCTTTGCTAAGAACGAACTGTTTATACTTTGTATTTTGAAATTAATGATACCCGAGGCTGCTCTGGTCATTCCTTGGTTCTATATTGTAGGAAAATTGGGACTTATTGATACAGTTACAGCAATAGCCCTACCCAGCTTGATTGGCGTCTGGTCAATATTTTTTATGCGGCAGTACATATCTTCTATACCCAATACTTTGATTGATGCTGCAAGGATAGATGGATGCTCAGAGATGGGGGTCTTCTGGCGGATAGTTTTACCGGTAATTAAACCTGCCATAGGAGCGCTTATAATTGTCAATTTTATGTTTGCCTGGAATTGGTTCTTATGGCCACTAGTAGTGCTGCAGTCAAACAGAAACTTTACCATGAACCTGGGTCTTCACTTTATTCGGTGGCTGGAAATGGGAGGAGGGGAAAATCCCACCGATTATGGAGCATTGATGGCTATCTCTTTTCTTTACACTATGCCATTCATGATAATCTATCTAATTTTCCAGCGCTTCTTCATTGAATCCATTACCTTGACTGGCTTGAAGGAATAATCTAACCCAGGAAAAGATCCTCCTTTATTCATATAAGTCAAGCAGCAACAAGGATCCTCAGCATCTTTGACGCCGATTGAAGAACACTGGCAGTTATTCTTCCTGAAAGCCAAGACCTACTTTCCTAATCATAAAGGAGTTTATAATGTTCAAGGTGGGGGTTTTTCCTGATGAGATCAGTCAGGATTTTGAGTATGCCCTTGCAGTGGTAAAAGAGCTGGGGGCAGGGTATGTAGAGCTTAGAAGCATGTGGGGCAAGAATTTGGTAGATCTTTCTTCTTCTGAGTTAGAAAAAGCAAAGGAGCTTATAAAAAAGAGCAACTTGAAGGTATCGATCATTGCCTCCCCTCTTTTTAAATGTCATTTTGAGGGTAAAAAGACAAAGAAAGCTCCCGGGAATACGCACTTAGCCGAGGAAAAAAGCTATTCTGAGCATCTGAGAATTTTAGAGCGTTCTTTTGAACTGGCAAAAATGTTTGACACCAACATTGTACGTACCTTCTCGTTTTGGAGAAGAGGAAATTTAAGCGAAGAAATCCTGCCGGAAATTTTGCAAAGGTTTGAAGTTCCTATAAAAAGAGCTGAGGAAGAAAATATTGTTTTAGCTTTAGAAAATGAGCATGAGTGTTTTATAGGAAATGGTGAGGAATCCCGGCGGTTTCTGGATCGCATCTCCTCAAAAAATGTAGGACTGATTTGGGACCCCGGCAATGCATATTTTTTGGGAGAAGTTCCCTATCCTGATGGTTACGAGCTCATTAAAGATCGGATAGTTCATGTTCATGTTAAAGATGCCAGAAAAGATAAGAAGGGCAAGCCCATTTGGCTACCGGTAGGCAGAGGAGAAATTGATTTTAAAGGACAACTTCAAGCTTTGCGGGAGGATAATTTTTCGGGAGTTATCTCTCTGGAGACACATTATGTTCCTAAGGGCGGCTCTCAAGAGGAGGGAACCCGAGAATCATTTTCCGGTATGAAGTCTATTTTGCAATCGCTGGGGATTGAAATAGGATAATACGGATTACCAGCAGAAGGAAAAATTGGCTATTCTGAAGTGTCCAAGATTCTAAGGTAGAACAACCTAAACGCATTCCGCCTATTCATCCCGTAGCATCATTACAACCCACCTAGAGTATACTTGAGCGTAGTATTGAAAATGAACTGCCTAGCTACTGTAGCTAACAATATTGGAGTGGTTG
>JAUVZS010000150.1:0-4277 GCA_030602435.1 Clostridia bacterium | reverse complement strand
CGGGTATGTCCCAAGTGTAATTTATCATAAAGAGTTACTCCACATACATACATCTTAACTTCTTTATTTCTAAGAGATATAAACTCTTCTTTTTTTCTGGTTAACGTGTTGTAAACCTTAAGAGACAATTTATTTCTCCATTTGAATACTGGCTGTTGCCCAGCAGCAAATTCCCTTTTTTTTACCTAAAAAACCTAGTCCCTCTGAGGTGGTAGCTTTAATTCCTATCTGATTATGCTGGATTTCTAAAACTTGGGCAATATTTTCTTTCATCCGGGAAATATAGGGTGAAAGATTAGGTTCTTCAGCAACCAAAGTGGCATCTAGATTATTTACTTGGTAGCCATCTTCTTTTAATAACTCAAAAATCTTTCCTAATAAAACTAAACTGGAAATATTTTCATATTTAGGATCACTATTGGGGAATAAAGAGCCTATATCTTTTCCTCCTGCCGCTCCTAAGAGAGCATCTCCTATGCTATGAAGAAGAACATCAGCATCTGAATGTCCAGCTAGACCCATGGGGCAAGGTATATGAACTCCTCCCAGGATAAGCTTTCTTCCCTTCACCAAAGGATGCACATCGTATCCTATTCCTACACGCATTTTTATCTCGTATTTCGTATGTAGTATGTCGTATATCGCATCCCCTCACCCGAAAAAGCACGATGTGCTTTTTCCCTCTCCCCAGAGGGGAGAGGGAAAACGATATACGAAGTACGGTATACTATATACTATTTTTCAATAGTGTTTCAGCCAACTTTAAATCAAAAGAAGTGGTAATTTTAATATTTCTCTCGTCCCCTGGTATTATCTTTACTTTGTTTCCCAATCTTTCTACAAGGGCGGCATCATCACTTGCCCATTTTCCCGATTGGCTAGCCATTTTATAAGCCTGCCATATCAAATCTTTCTTGAACCCTTGAGGAGTCTGGATAGAATAAAGATTTCTTCTATCCAACGTCTTGATCACCAGACCTTTTTTATCGGTCTTTTTAACTGTTTCCTTGATAGGAATTCCTAAAGTTACTGCTCCATTTTCTTTTGTTTCGTAAATTAGTTTTTCTATTAGGTGAGGAAGAATCAAAGGGCGAACTCCGTCGTGAACAAGTACGATATCTGTATCCTCATCTATTACCTGTAGACCTTGGAAAACAGAACTGCCTCGATGTTTGCCTCCCTCTATAGTAGTTTTTATCTTTCTATAGTTAAAAGAGGACAAAACTACTTTCTTTGCATATTCCTTCATCCCCGGGGGAAGGACAAGAATAATCTTATCCACCAGCTTACATTCTTCGAATCTTTCTATTGTCCAGGACAGAACCGGTTTTCCCCAAAGAAGACAGAATTGTTTTGGTTGAATCTCACCAAATCTTTTTCCTTTTCCTGCTCCTACAATAATGGTTTCAACCCTCACTTAGTTATTCCCTCATTTTTTTCTCTTTTTCGCCTTACTTATTTCTTCCCTTAGCTCGGTAAATATCATTTTACCCGTGGTAGTCTGAAGAACAGAGGTAACTATAACCTCTGCCTGCTTGCCAATGTACTGTTTCCCTTTTTCTATCACCACCATTGTTCCATCTTCAAGATAAGCCACTCCTTGATTAGGGTTTTCTCCCTCTTTGAGAACATTAATCCTTAGACTCTCTCCTGGCAAAAGAACAGGTTTAAGGGCAGTAGCTATCTCATTTATATTTAAGACATCCACTTCTTGAATTTTAGCTACTTTTTTTAAATTGAAGTCATTGGTGATTATCTGTGCTTTCATTACTTTAGCTAATTGAAGCAACTTACTATCTACCTCTGGTATATCTGGGAAATCCGTATCTACAATTTGCACAGGAATTCTCTCTTGGCTTTGAAGTTGATTAACCATATCTAAGCCTCTTCTGCCTCGTGTTCGTTTGGAAGAGGTTGAAGAATCGGCAATTTGTTGAACTTCTTCAAGAATAAAATGGGGAATGACTAAGATTCCTTCGATAAACCCAGTTTTGCAAAGATCAACTATCCTTCCGTCGATTATGACAGAGGTGTCTACGATTTTATTTTTTCCTTCCCCTGAGATTTTCTTTCCGCCACGGCGCAGTAGAAAATCAGCTATTTCTTCCTTCCTCTTAAGAGATACGGTTAGCCCAATAGTAGCAAATATCCCATTGATCAGAAGAAGAATGAGAGGAGCAAAGGATTCTAAGAAAGCAATCCCCCGAATGGGCCAGGCTATTAGATTAGCAATAATAAGCCCTATCCCCAGACCCAGTGTCCCCGCTATTAACCCTTTTATGGAAATTTGTGTAAGTCCTTGCTCAGCAACGACTACTATGGTAGCTATCCATCCCCCTGCCAAAGCAGGTATCCATGGGTTATGAAATGCTAAAGTATCTGCTACGGAGTAGCAGATAGCACCTACTAATATAATAAACAAAATACGCAGTCTAATTTCTTCAGGTCTCATATTAGATTTCATCTCCTTTTTATTAATTGTTCGTTGTTCGTAGTTCATAGTTCGGTGACCTAGTAGCTCGTTAGTCAATTGGTTCACCCTTTGTTATTTTGTCGATGAACTACGAACTCATAACTATGAACTATAAGTGACGTACGTCACTTATTCAAGGCTTTCCTAGGAAAGCCCTATCTTTCAGTTGTTCTAATTCACGCTTAATGGAATTAGCTCTTCTTTCTCCCACTTCCTTAATTTTGGTTGACTCTAGCACGGTAGAATTCATAATATTTGGTAAATTCCCCAGGGCACTGACCACATTTTTCACTACTCCTTGAGGCAAGTGAGGAATCTTAGATAAAATGCGATATCCTCGAGGAGAAACAGAAAGGTCTAGGTTCTCAGCATCCGTCCCATAACCCAGAATATGCATAATGTCGGGTGTTTCCAAGAGTTTCTCTGTACTTATTTCTTCTAACTCCAAAAATGCTGTTTTATAATTTCCCTTGACATAGTCTTGTATTATTTGTTCACTTTCATTTAAGGTATTGCCCACTATCTCTTTTACCTGCATCTCTATCAAACGTGCTTCTTCTCCTAATTCTACTATGTCTCTTTCTACTTCTTCCTTTATTCTTTTTATCATCTCACCCCTTTGAATAGCTTTTATTACGTCAATCAGCCTTACTTCATCCTGGAATTCTAGAAGCTCCAGTCCTATTAGAATTTCGTTGAAGGCTGCTCGGTATCTTTCAAGAGTTTGCAGCGCCTGATTAGCTTCACTCATAAGTTCAAGTATACTCTTTAAAACATATTTTATTTTTCCTTGATATAGGGTGATTACTCGGCGAGATTGAGAAATGGCAATGACGGGACAGTTAGTTTGCTTAGCCATTCTTTCCGCCGCTCGATGGCGGGTTCCTCTCTCAGTAGTGGAAATAAGATAATCGGGAACCAACTGAGTATTAGCATACAAAATTTTTTTTGTATCTTTAGAAAGAATAATGGCTCCATCCATTTTAGCCAGTTCAGCCAGAGAGGCAGGAGTCAAACAGCAGTTTACTTTAAAACCTCCCTCAGTGACACTAAGTACTTTCTCTGTATTTCCTCCTACTGCAATGAGGCCACCTCTATCTGCCTGAAGAATTATTTTCAATCCTTGCCCCAGGGGGGTTCCAGGGGCTATCAGTTTAAGAAATTTCCATAATTTTTCCTCCTTTCTTCGGCCTCGTTTATTATTGGACATCTATTCCTCCTTTATCCCTTTTTCCAATGCTTCTTCAACTCTTCCTGCTCGGATGAATTCTACTCCAGGTAAATCCTTCATCTTCCTTAATTCACAGTAAGGCACAAGGCAGCGAGTAAACCCAAGTTTTACTGCTTCTTTTATTCGTTTCTCCATAAATCCCACCGGACGGATCTCTCCCGTAAGTCCTATTTCGCCGATAGCTATTGTTTTTTTCAAAAAAGGTTTGTTCTTGAGGCTAGAAACAATGGCCAAAGCTATAGCTAAATCACAGGCAGGTTCGTTCACTTTCATCCCCCCGGCTATATTTAGATAAACATCCTGATTAAAAAAGCGCAGGCTCCCTCGTTTTTCCAGTACAGCTAAGAGTAAGCAAAGCCTGTTGTAATCTATTCCCTGAGTTATTCTTCTCGGAATGGCCAGATTTGAAGAAGTTACCAGGGCCTGAATTTCTACTAAAAAACTACGACTTCCTTCAATAGTGGGTACTATGGCTGTACCTGGGGTGCCCCTATCTAAAAATAGGTCTTCCAGAAAAAACTTAGATGAATCAGTGATTTCTTTTAGTCCATCTTCTTCCATACTAAATATTCC
>JAUVZS010000225.1:0-3333 GCA_030602435.1 Clostridia bacterium | reverse complement strand
GTGAATTTCTTTATTCAATTAAGAAAGGAAAGGAAGAATGAAGAAAGAGCCTAGTGGTAAGATTTTGATAGTACTGGGAGTATGGACAATTATAGCCTATGCTGCATTTCCATTTCCAGCGAATATAGTGATAGGATTCATTGGGATGGTTGTAATTATTGCTCTATTGGGATTAGCAGAATATGCTGTTGAGACAGAAAAACAAGAACCTATTGTTTTTGCTGAATAAGAACCGACGCCAACTCCCAAACCTAAATCTAAAAAGAAAATTAGATCTGGTAGTCTTCCTGAAAAAAATAGACCCAAAGTAAGGGTTGAAATTGAAGATGATAACAACAGGTGGGATGCTTGACACTCCCCAGGAATTTTATAGAACATATGGTGTGCCGAAGATAAAAAATGAGGACAAGGAAGCTAGCTGAGAAGAAGTGAAATGAAGACGGTGGATGGTTTTTGTGTGACAAATCTGAGAAAGATGGTTGGCTTTAAGGAAAAAATATAGTAATTACCTCAACTTAAAATCTGGTTCTAGAAATAAAAAGAGAAAGCGGACTACAGGTTCGACGGGCTGCGTAGTTCGCCTTTTCACATTATGCGGGACAAAAGCTCATTTCAGGCTTATTGTTCCGCATTTTTTTGTTAATATGAGAGTTAATGGTGAGCGATGTGCCGAAAATAGCCGCAAAAGGTCTTGTCATTGATAAGTCAATTTATGAGCGTTCTAATCTAAACGATGACGCCATTGAGAGACACTGCGAGATGTATGCTAATGGTAAGACCAAAACTATAACCATCCAGGCTGTAGCTAATAAGATTTGATGGCGTACATCGGTATCATGCTCCCATAAAAGCAGGAACAAAAAAACTCTATGCTAGAATTTATGATGCTGCTGGTTCCGATTTAAGGAGTTAGCATATCAACTTAAGGACAATAAAAAATGAACCAACTGAGACTCAGCTATAGCAAAAAAGATATGTTTGAAACGTGCAAATACAGATATTATCTACATTATGATAGGAAAGTAGAGCCGAGTGATATAGTAATCAGTCTTGTATCCGGTCGTCTTGCTCACGATGCTATAGCCAAAGCCGAACAAAACAATAAAGACCCATTGGAAACCTATATTAAATTAGCTGAGGCAGAAAAAAGATTTACTAACCTACCTGAATACTCATTAGGATTAGATCTAATGGATAACTGGCAAGAATGGAAAAGCAATAGACCGAAAGATGAAATTGTAAAAGGGATTGAATTGTTTTTTAGATTCTTCACTCCTAGCGGAATTGTCTTCATAGCTAAAGTTGATCGTATATCCTATCTCCCATCGAAAGATTTGTGGATAATCACTGATTATAAAACTGGAAAGAGTAAAGTGCCTAAAAATAAAGTAAAGAATAATTTGCAGCTAAATGCATACATCTTAGGGTTTCTTACTAAGAATAAAGTTCCCGTAGAAAAAGTGAGAGCTGAGTTTCTTTACTTAAGAGATCTTGATATCAGAGGTGTTAGAGGTGATGAGGCTGAAACTTCAGCAATAGAAAAAGATATTGAGAAAACTTACCATGAAATAATGAAAGAGAAAGTTTTTCCGCGAAGTGAAAGTTGGGCCTGCAAATATTGTGAGTATTTTTCTTTATGCCAAAGTGAAAAAGGAGTTTTGTAGCCTGCTCTGAAGTGTTTTGGCATTAGGTAAGTACTCAGCTAGATCAATATTCCAAAAGATGTTGGCTAGTGATGAGCTAAAGAAACTGAGACGTATCGAGACAAGGAAAGGGGTGAAAAATCCAGGTTTAAATTTAAAAGTAAGGGATTGTCCCTAAAATATCTCTCTTTTTGGGGTATTCTGCCTACAGCCGGCTTAGAACGGGGTGGAAGTAGAGGAAATTTTCTCGCACAATGGATGTATTTTGACTTTTTCAACCCTCTCCTCGTTTTATTGACACTTTCAAAAAGAGAAGACTAAAAAGAAAATCAGGTGAGATTTGGCCCAGCTAGAGGCAAAATCTGCAAATGAAATTATTGATGAAGTTGAAAGTCTTAAGAAGAAATCTCAAGGTCTAATGACCTTGAGACCGTGGGAAGTGCGAGAATGGAAGTAACTCAAAAATGCAGAGAACATAAAGGAGGGCTAAGATGTCATTAGTGTTCTTTCACGCTACCAAGAATAATAAAGGATCCATGGCAAGTTTTGATCTACAAAGAGCTAGAAACGGAGAAGAGGGATGGATTTGGGCTAGTATAGCCAAACAGACTGAGGAAGGCAGTAACAAATAGTTAGATTTTAAGAAGAGAAAAATAACTTAATTGGGACTTTCTGATATCACCAAAATTCTCTATGGAATAAGAACAAAAGCTAAAGAAATAACTCTCATTCACTCATTTCAAGATAGCAAAACTGTTATCACCTGGAAAAGAGTTTTAAATGAAAAAAGACATTTTGCAGGATACTATTTCAATATAGCTGGTCACTCTATTCGGCTCACGCCGGAGGAACTATACGGGACTTGTAAAATGCTCGATACAGCTATTCCCTTAATTGTTTCCTGGGAAAGAGAGGAAAGATCTTCAGTTTTTGAAGATAAAAAAGAAGAAATTTGCAACGAAAATAACGAGAGGTGAAGACTTCATAAAAAAGCCTTCTCAATAATTTTCTAGTGATACTGGTTATAGACAAAGCCCATAAGGCTAAGAAGAATGACAAAAGGCAAGTTTAGCGGCAAAGATTTGCGGGACAAATATGGAAAAAACAAAGTGAATTGGAGGCAACATCCGGAACCTGAGAAGAGATTACAAGAATTGTAAAAATTATCAATTTAATAGGGAGGAGTGTAAAGATGGCTCGAAAAGTTAAAAACAATAAAAATAAGAAGGTGAAAGAACTTAGAGGTAGACAAGTTAAGATTATGGAAATTGAAGCATTCAGTAAAAAAGCCAAGATTCAATATATAGAAGAAGGAAAAAATCTTATCGCGCTAGAAGATAGCCTTATAAAAGCTGCATATGTATTAGGCTGTCACTCATTTCAAATAGAAGAAATAAAAGTAATAAATGATATTCTTTATGCCTATGGAAAACCGATTTGGGTTGATTATGATGAGAATATGTGCGTAGAAGAAGACAGAAAAAAGAAAAATGCTGATATATTGAGGGGAGTAAGGTTTATAGTTTTGCATAGTTTAATAACTCCTGATGATCATAAAGTATCAGCTCTGGGAAGCGCAGCAATTGATAACGTAACCAGCGACTTCAGAACATACTGTCCTGAAATAGCAGAAAGACGGGCAAGATGCAGAAATATCTTAGTTGCAATAGGTAAGAAGGACTTAAATGCT
>JAUVZS010000054.1:0-7091 GCA_030602435.1 Clostridia bacterium | reverse complement strand
GATGATAGAAACTACGACCTTTTAAAACCAGTGCTTGAGACATATTTTGCTTATTCACCAAATGGAAGTAAAGGACTTATTCCTCAAGCTATGGGGCAGATTGTTCGGCTTTCTGAGCGATACATAAAGCCAAAAGGTTTCAAAATCGATTTCGATGTCACCCATCAGCGTTATGAACCACTTCAGAAACCACTTCCAGCATATATGGTAACTATGAGCGACTTTGTCTATCCTCGTCCAAGAACTGAGAAAAAGCAAGACACCTTTATGGTTATGCCAGTGAATATCTTCGGTGCAGCAGGATTAGTGGGTAGAAAAGTCAAAGATACTGTATTACCTATAACGTATGGGGATTTAAGAAGTACCATGGCTAACCCAGATATAACCATGCATCATTCTTTAGGTTCTCCGGATATTACTGATAAGGAAATAACATATCTTGCTTATACATTTATCTTAGACCAGGATACCTCCGAGATAGCACAATTTTTAAGATTCTTAGATCAGTCTGTAAAAACCGGTGTTAACTTACAACATACTGACCAAGCAGCATTGATTTTAGAAGGTGTAGGCGGTTTTGCTGCTGATACCTATGTAATCTTTAATCGCGCTGTCTTTGATAATAGATATGCCGTTATTTCACCTTCTATTGGAAGAGACCTAAGATTAGAAGAGCCACCATTTATCAAATGGGTAAGAAGTCCTATTGCTTATGATCGTCTATGTGTTGGCTTCTCAACTGTAGCTGGGGCTCAACAGAGGGCGATAGGTGAGAGAATGTATGTGATTGCTAAGCAGGGTTTTAATGAAGTAGTTGGTGGGTTTGCCAAGGATTTCTATGAAGACGCTGTAAGAGAATTTCATCGCCGGGTGATGAATTCAAAATACGAGCCTTTATTGCCTCGCAAATCACCAGAAGAGCTTTATAGGATATTAGGAGAACAATATATAGACGCGGCACGTTCCTTCCGATTAGTGGGAAAAGCAAGGGATGCTGCTATAGAAATAAGAAATAGGAGAGCCTACCTTATTGCAGAATTAGGAAGACAGCTCAAAGAGAAAGAAGCAGAACGGGAAGCATTAAAAAAAGAAGAACATAAGAAAGCCAAATCATTACAAAATCAGATAAACGCTATGGCGTTAATACTTGTGCAATATGCACACTTCTTTCACTTATATCATGCAAACGAAGTAGAGGAAGATGATTATACTCCTGTTAATACTGATAGAGATTATTTCTATCAAATTAAGAAAAATGGTAATTATCTTACTTGGAAGGCAGTGATTCCTATCTTAACAGTTCGTAAGAGAAGAAAAATCAAATTCTGTTCGGAAAGCAAATGGCAACCTATAGATGGTAAGCAAGGTAGAGTATCGCTCGAAGACTGGCAGCCGAGACATTCTCTCCAGATAGAAGATGGCCGTCAGATAATATTAACTAGACTTCCAGAAGATAATCAAGAAGCAATTGTACCAGCTGTAGTTGATGCATTTACTAATGAGTATCTTTATAAGAAACCCCCTTCAGACAAAGACCGTTTAGATGAAGAAGACCGGTCAATAGAGCATAAGGGTTCTGAGCAGATAGCTTCTGATGGAGAGTTAATTATACTCTGGCCAGATATTGTCGAGAAAATCAAAGATTGGAAAGATTCAGGTATTCCTATGATTGATAAAAGAGATTTAACTGCAGAATCTCTTACTTGGAAAGTGGGTGATGAGATAAATCTTTTCATCTCTTCCCTTAAGGGTCTACTTCCACAACTAGTGCTGGCGACAACTAATTCAGAAGCAATTAATGAGGCTATCGATTTTTTGGAAACTTATGGAGGAACTACAGAACTTCAGCAAATCGCAGCGAAATCGGATAATCCCATAGTGGTCAATTCTGCTCTTTCTGCCTTAAAACGTCTTGAAGTGACAAAAAAACCCAAACAAGTTACACCATCATCTATTGATGATCGCCAACGCGATAGAGTACTTGGGGATGTAATCAGCCAAATAGATGAAAAACTTGATCAAATCTGGCTTAGCCCAGATACACTGAAAAAGTTAGAAAATGCCAAGAGATTCACTGGGAAGAATCCTATTGAGGATCCCATTGCTGGACTAGTTAAACACGAAGAAAAATTCAAAGTTACATTTCAAACTATAGTAGATATGGTAAGACCGGATTCTGCAGAACCCAGAGAAGGCTTTACTGAAGAGGAGGTGATTAAAGAAGCTACCCAAATTATTGAATCTGGCCAGATCGAGAAGGTTACAAAAAAGGATCACCCTGTGGTTAAAGAAAAATTAAAACAATATAAATCAGACAATCAGCCGGAAAAGGAAAGAAGATTATTAAGAAGAGTTAGCACTGGTCGCCTCCTTGTAGCACCTTTGGAAGCAGGCTATAGTGCACATGTTAAAGGATACACATTGATATCTAATAGCGATTGGCTCAAAGGACGGTGGAAACCTTCTGCACCAGCGATAGATTTAAGAGATATTGATAAATTTATAAACATTATAAAAGAAGAATTAAAAGACTATTACCAACGTCCAGATATAGACCCTCAATTATTGGATTTGGTCGTTGATGGTTGTATATCCGCACACCTCTCCAGCCATCTTAAAGATCAGGTAGAAAAAGTAAATATGGAGTATATACCCAAGCGTCTGCAGTACCAGGTCATTTCAGCGTACAAACTCTTGATGAAGTATATTGAAGAAAATGAGAAAGCTATATCAGGAGATAAAACGAGTGTAATTTGTGCCCTTGTTTATGACCCATTCTTCGACCTCTTCCCGGACCAAATAAAAGAAACTGATATGTACCCCAGCATGCGCATGAATGAGGTATTTGCCATTATGTCTGAAAGTGTAAGACCTGCAGTTCAACCACGAATAGAAGATGCTATAAGAAGTTCCCAGGCCCACCCTGTTGAGGACTGGACTACTACAATCAATATTCCTCAAAAAAAGACAAGGTTATCTAGTGCACTTAGGGAAGCGACTATTATTAATTATGAAATAAATAGAAATCCTGACCTTCCATTACCAGATGGAGTTTCTCCCAAGACTCTACGTTTAGTTGGCGCAGAACTGGATGCATTAAAAGAGAGATTATTAGAACTTAAAGTACCTAATGTAAGAGTTATACCATTAAGTCTGGACGATTTACTTGGTGATGACGCACCAAGGCCTGTCATCGTTCCTCCTGAGACTCCCAAGCCCAAAATAGACGCACACCTAAGCAAATGTGACCGTGGCGGGATTACTGTACAGTTCAATTCTCCTAAGAAACAACCCATCAGTATTAGCCCAAGTTGGCAAATGGGTGGATGGACAATGCAGTTTGTCCAATTAGCACCACAAGCAAAACTAAAATTAGATCAAACTTTAGGTAAAAACTATGTTAAGGTTATAACCGGTAAATTGACCAATATCAACCGCGATGCCTTTGCTAAGCCAAAAAAGAAGAGAAGCACTCTTGTTACAGAAGAGTACATCCAGGCAGGTGATAAAGGAGCAATTGTAGCCATTATGGTCAAGACAGATAAAGCGCCTGAACTTATCAACAAAATGAGTGAGGTTACAGTTGCGGGTGCTAAGGCAGAATTACTTTCCTGGAAAAGGTGCGATGAATATGATTGGGGCAAGGATGCATTTAAAGGTGTCCCGTTTCATAATCTGCGAGGCTTCCAGTTAAAGGATAGCCAAGGGAAAGAAGTCTGTTACGTCCAGTTCTGGACAGCAGGAAAAGGTGTAAACTGCGGCATGCATGACCATAGTGATGCACCAACAGAGCTTGCGCCTACATTCTGTGAAATACACTTTGGTATGTCTAATGGAACAGGTAATGGTGGAATGGTTGATGAGAATGAAGTTCCTCTTTCTATAAGGGAAGGTGAGGAGCACGGGCCATACTGGGAGATTGGTCCAAAAACAGGCGAGCCTGTAATGAGAGACAATGGAGCAGTAAGTTATAACATGCACCGTTGGCAGGCAGGTGGCAAAAGAGTAGCAGATGAAAAAGATGAAGCCTTTGATGTCTGGGCTGCTTTTGAGATAGTCCCTGAGAAGGTTATTATTAAAAAGGAAGAAAAGAAAACAGGTGTATCTTTCTTAAAAAAAGAACCCGTTCCATTGAGATTTGGGACCAGCGGATTAAGAGGGCGGGTTGAACATACGACTGACCTGGAGTGTTATATCAATGTAAAAGGATACATTGAGTATTTAAAGAAGATAGGAAAAGATAAAGGTGGTATTGAAGAAGGAGCAACTATTTACATTGCTGGAGATCTTCGTTCGAGCACACCCAGGATAATGAGGGCAGTGGCACGAGCTATAGAGGATTCGGGATGCAAAGTCCATAATTGTGGTAACATTCCAACCCAAGCACTTGCCTATTACGCTATGCAGAATGGGTGTGCCAGCCTTATGGTTACAGGGAGCCATATCTCTGATGATAGAAATGGCATAAAGCCCAACAAGGTAGATGGAGAGGTTCTTAAATCTGATGAGTCAGGAATTATAGAATGTGTTACAAAGGTGAGAGAAGAAGAGTATGCCAAATTGGGTACTGAAGAATCATCCTTCAATGAAGAAGCAAAGTTTAAAACAGAACAGAGGTTGCCAGAAGTGGATGAAAATGCAAGAAAATCTTATATTGACCGTTATCTGGAAGTTTTCCCTCACGATTGCTTGAAGGGAAAGAAAATTGTTGTCTATGAACATTCTGCTGTGGGCAGGGATATTCTTGTAGAAATACTTGAGAGATTAGGTGCTAAAGTTATAAGAGAAGGAAGAAGTGATGATGAATTTATTCCCGTAGATACAGAAGCGATAAGAAAAGAGGATGTAGATCTCGTAGAAAGGTGGGCCAAGCAATATAAACCCTTTGCTGTATTATCTATAGATGGAGATTCTGACAGACCTTGGTTATCTGATGAGAATGGTAAATTTCTAAGAGGAGATTTGTTGGGTGTATTGGCTGCTATGTATCTTAAGGCAGATTTTGGTGCTGTCCCTATAAGTTCTAATGATGCAGCAGATATTGCTTTAAAGAATAGACTCACTGAACCTTTAGGCGCCCGACTGGTGAAGACAAAGATAGGTTCTCCTTATGTAATCAAGGCCATGCTCGATGCTATTAAAAAAGGTTTTAAAAGAATAGTTAGTTGGGAGGTAAATGGTGGATTCCTTACTCAGAGTGATTTAGAGATTAATGGTAAGACCTTAAAAGCTCTCCC
This sequence comes from Clostridia bacterium, assembly GCA_030602435.1. GTDB lineage: Bacteria > Aerophobota > Aerophobia > Aerophobales > AE-B3A > JAUWRC01. The sequence continues at coordinate 1,854 of JAUVZS010000054.1, read as the reverse complement.
TACAAGAGATGCAGTTCTGCCTCTTCTCTGTGCATTGCTCTTAGCCATTAGAGAAGAAAAATCAGTGTCTGAGCTAATAGATGCGCTTCCTCATCGCTATACCCACGCAGACCGCCTTAAGAACTTCCCTATGGAGACTGCCAGGATAATTATCAAAGACCACTCACCCGAGGATGAAAATATACAGCAGGTTTATTTTGCTGATGAGAAGATAAGAATCGTCTATAAAGATGGAGGCGCGAAAGAGATCGCTAAGACAGATTCTTTAGGAGAAGAGCTATTTAGAAAGAAGAAAAATCTTGAAGAGAAGTATCTTATTCCTAATGGATTTGAAGAGATAGCTACTATAATCGTCATAGATGGCATAAGGATAAAACTCAGGAATAACGACATCATCCATCTTAGACCATCAGGGAATGCTCCTGAATTTAGATGCTATTCTAATGCTGACACTCAAGAACGTGCCAATGAGATTGTAAAAATAGGTCTGGAAAAAATCCTGCCAAAGATGATCTTATCTCATACCTACGCTCTTATCTTAGCCGGAGGCGTTGGAACAAGGACCTGGCCGTGGTCTACGGATAGATTACCTAAACAATTACTTAACTTATTCGGAACTCCTTTTAACCTTATTCAAGAATCAGTAAGAAGAGCATTACATAGGCTACCACCAGACCAAATTTTCATTCAGACTATACCCCAACTGAAACAACTCATGGTTAATGCAGTAGCAGAGTTTGACATTCCTGAAGAAAATATCCTCTGCGAGCCAGCAATGGCAGATACTGCAGCAGCAATAGGTTATGGTGCTGCAAACATATATCAAAAAGACCCAAAAGCAACTGTTGTGGTCTTAACCGCTGACCATAAGATTGAACCAAAGGAAGAGTTCTGGAATAATCTTTTTGATTCTGTAAAAGTAGCCCAAAGTGGAGATAATGTTGTTTGTATAGGCATTACTCCCACAAGACCACACCCTGGCTTTGGTTATCAGAAGATAGGAGATAAGACAGAATTCCCCGGTGTTTACGAGCTTGCTGAATTTAAAGAAAAGCCAGATGAAAAAAGAGCTAAGAGATATCTGGCCTCAGGAAATTATCGCTGGAACTCTGGGATGTTTATCTTTACTGCGAAGAGCATACTTGAGTGCTTCAAAGAGTTTGGACCTGAATATTATGAAGGATTAAAGCAGATCGTAAAAGCAGATAAGTCTCAGAGAAATAAGGTAGCTAAAAGAGTATTTGATAAATTTGTTCAGTATCGGGAAGAAGGCTCACCATCGGGAAAGATAAAGAAAGGTAAAACCTCTATTGATTTCATAATAATGGAGCCATTAAGTAAGAGTAAAGATTCTCGATTCAAAATCTTAACCTACTCTGATACTCATTTCTTCTGGGAAGATGTGGGAGATTTAGGTTCTGGATTGAGGAGGGCAAATGATAATTTAATTGATGCTCGGGGGAACTTAATCTTTAACCATGCAGGGGCAGAGTTAGAACTCATCAATACTACCAATTCTAATATTCTCATTCAGGAAGGGAGCCCTGTAAGAAAAGTAGTTGTAAAGGGTGTGAAAAATTGCATAGTGGCAATAGGTTCACACGCAAATACAGTTATAGTGATGCCTATGGATAAATCACAGGAGGTTAAAGACCTCCAGGCAATATTAAAAGAAAATTCAGAAATTAGAGCCTATGTTGAAGGGAGAGCAGATGCCGCCGTAATAAAGGGACCCACCTATGCCCATGACTCAGAGAACGTAGAACTTCAATCAGATGATGGTTTGGTGGCAACAATCGGAATGAAAAATATCTCAGTCACTTGGGAAGGTGATAGGGTGTTAGTGAAGAGTAT
>JAUVZS010000128.1:0-4800 GCA_030602435.1 Clostridia bacterium | reverse complement strand
TGGCTGCCCTCCTAACTTCAGAAAGTGAGAATACAGATAAGCTTATTCTCTATATTGATGAGTGCAAGAGAATGGGTATAGAGGTACTCCCTCCAGATATAAATTCTTCATCGGCTGCTTTCACTGTAGTAGAAGATAAAATATCTTTTGGACTCACTGCTATAAAAAATGTGGGAAAGGCAGCCATTTCATCCATACTTAGAGTTAGAAAAAAAGAAGGTAAGTTTACCTCTATTTTTGACTTTTATAGGCGCATAAATTTGAAGAAAGTGAACAAGCGAATGATGGAGAGCTTAATCAAGTGTGGAGCCTTTGACTCTCTAGAAGGTCACCGAGCTCAGAATCTAGCAGTAATAGATCAAGCAGCAGAAGAGGCAGCCCAAGTTCAGCAAGATAGAGAAAGAGGGCAGCTTTCTTTCCTGGAGACGCTGGAGAAAAGGACAGCCGATCTAACTATTAAAAAATTTCCCGAGATAGAGGAGGTTCCCAAAGAACAAAGCTTAGCCTGGGAGAAGGAACTTTTGGGCGTTTATATTAGTGGACATCCCTTGGAGAAGTATCGAAAAAGGATAACTCATTATAGGGCTCATTCTATCCGAGATTTATCCAGGATGAGGGATAAGGAAGAAGTGAAAATTATGGGGATGGTAAATAGTCTTACTTCCAAAAATGATAGAAGAGGAAAAAGGATGGCTTTCTTTGCTCTAGAGGATTTAGACTCACAAATAGAGGTACTGGTTTTCGCTAGCCTTTATGAGGGAAGCCACTCCCACCTGGAAGGAAATGAACTTATTTTAGTTAAAGGTAGATTAGATACGGCTAGCGATCCTCCTAAGGTGATTGCCAAAGAAATACTTCCTTTCTCCAAAATTAAAGATACACCTCATAATCTTCATGTGAGCCTAAGAGAAGAAAGACTCAGAGAGGAAAACCTGCTCAAGTTGAAGAAAGTTCTTTTCGCTCATAAAGGAAAACACGGTCTTTACCTGCATCTGAATATTAATGAGGGTGAGAAGGTGGTTATTAAGTCAAAAACGATGAAGGTAGGTTTCTCTGATTCTTTGATCTGCCAGATAGAAGATCTTTTGGGGCCAAAATCTGTCTGGCTGAGCGAGCAGTGATAATTCGTATATCGTATTTCGTATATCGTATATCGTGAAGAAAAATTCCCTCTCCCCTTAGGGGAGAGGGAAAAAGCACATCGTGCTTTTTCGGGTGAGGGGGACTAAGATATGAAGAACTCTGAACAATACCATATCAAGTTCAAAGAGCTTCCTGAAGGGCAAAAACCAAGAGAAAAGTTAATCAAATATGGCCCTGATGTTCTCAAGAATGCCGAGCTTATAGCTATTATTTTAAATACAGGTTATAGGGAAGAGACTGTATTAGAACTGTCACATCGTATCATCAAAGAATACGGGTCTAAAGCCATCACCCAGGAGAAGGATGTGGGGCGGCTGATGGAGACTTTAGGCATTCCTCCAGTTAAGGCTTGCCAGATAGTGGCCTGTTTTGAACTGGGTAGAAGATTTTTTAAAGAGGAACCGGGCAGGCTGCCTACTATCAGGAGTCCAGAGGATGCTTACCTCTACCTTGAGGATATGAAAAGACTTAAAAAAGAGCAATTTCGTGGATTATATCTCAATACAAGAAATAAAATTATCCACGATGAGATTATCTCTATTGGTACCCTCACGGCAAATTTAGTCCATCCCCGAGAAGTATTCCAGCCAGCCATTGAGTATCTAGCCGTAGGTTTAATTATGGCTCATAACCATCCCTCTGGCGATCCCAGCCCTAGTAAAGACGACTTAAAGGTAACCCGGCAGATGGTAGAGGTAGGGAGAACCATGGCTATTGATGTTCTGGACCATATTATCATTGGTAATAAAACATATGTCAGTCTGAAAGATAAGGGATTAATGTAAGTTCTAAAATAGGGACAGGGACCATTTTTTTGAAAACAGGAAGATATCCCATTTTTGTATCCTATTTTGAAATAAAATATAAAAAATGGTCGCTGTCCCTATTTTGAAATAGAGATATTTGACAAAAGTAGAAATTTTAACATAATGCGTGGAAAATAATAAATTAAGAAGGAAAAGAATGCCCACTTCAGAAATAGCTCTGGCCAGGTTTGATGAGGAGGTAAAAAAACATTATCGCTGGAATTTTACTGCTAATCTCATGGATTGGATTCTTTTTTCTATGGGGATGGGTTTTGTTTCCGTTAATACTGTCTTACCTGCTTTTATTAGACATTTTACTTCCTCCAATTTTCTTATTGGTTTCATCCCTTGTCTTGGCGCTTTAGGTTGGCTCCTTCCTCAGATTCTGGTAGCTAATTTTGTCCAAAAATTAAGAAGAAAGAAGAATCTGGTTATTTTTACCGGACTGGGAGAAAGGATTCCCTGGTTTTTTTTATTTCTGGCTATAATGCTTTTTCCTCCTTCCTCTTCTTTACTTTTCCTCATTAGTTTTTTTATTCTCTATGGAATATTTTCTTTCTCGGGAGGAATTGGAGGTCCTGCCTGGCAAGATATGGTAGCTAAAGTGACACCTTTGAAAAAGAGAGGTCATTTCTTTGGGTGGAGCAATTTTCTGGGTGGAGGAGCAGGAATAGTAGCTGCTTTTTTATCCATCTATTTGCTTAAGAGCTTTTCTTTTCCTAGAAACTTTGCTCTTTGCTTTCTTTTTGCTTTCGCTGCTACTTCTATATCCTATGTATCTTTCATCTTAATCAGGGAGCCGGCTTCTCCTGCAAGAGGTGAGGAATCCAGTTTCAAGGAATATCTTCTTTCTCTTCCTTCTTTACTAAGGAAAGACAAGAATTTCTTCTCTTTCCTGGTCTCAAGCATCTTATTCGGGTTTGGAGGAATGGCTACGGCTTTTTTTGCTGTCTACGCCATGAATAAGTTAACTCTTTCCGATAGCCAGATAGGAGTTTTTACTTTTTTCTTGCTTCTAGGACAGAGTATTAGTTCTATCTTATGGGGTTATCTGGGAAATAAAAAGGGGTATAAACTGGTTATGGAATTGGGAACCATAGCTACTATCCTCGCTATCTTACTGGCTATTCTTTCCTCTTCTATTTATCTATTTTATGGGGTCTTTTTCATTATTGGCATGGCTTTCAGTGCATATTTTATTTCTTTTCTGGGGATTATTATGGAATTCTCCACGCCCGAAATAAGACCAACTTATATTGCTTTAGCTAATACAATTAGGGCACCTTTTGTAAGTTTATCTCCTCTTTTGGGAGGATTCCTTGCCGATAAATTCTCTTTCCCTTTTGTCTTTGTTCTTACCATATTTATTCTCCTGGGGGGAATCCTATACTCGGTTTTTTTTGTCCAGGAGCCAAGACACCTTCCTCCTCATGAGTTTGATAGATATCTCGCTAGAAAACCAACTTAAATGAAGAAGACAAGAGCTCATGTTTTAATTAAAGGAAGGGTGCAGGGAGTATTTTTTCGAGGTGAGGCTTGTGAAGAGGCTCAGAGGCTTGGCCTGAGTGGGTGGGTCAGGAATAAATGGGATGGCAACGTAGAGGCTATTTTTGAAGGGAAGAAGGTAGCTATTGAAGAAATGATTGGCTGGTGCTATAAGGGGCCACCGTCAGCTATAGTGAGAGAGGTGGAGGTTAAATGGGAAGAATATAAGGGGGAATTTACCAGTTTTTCTATTCGCTATTAGGAAAATAGGAACACATCCTTTTTTCTTGATTTTCGTTGTGTGCCTTAACTTCTTCCAAGATACACTTTTCTTCTTCTTTACGATATACTATATACTACATACGATATACGGTTTTTACCTGCCTCCAATCCGCAACGTCTCCAATTTCTCATCTTCGATGGGGATTGCTTCAAGATATTCTTTCTTTCTCTCAGGTAGTTTGAAATACTCTACTTTCCCTCCACTTAGAGGCGCATCGCTGTAACGAATAATTATGGAGGCAGCGATGAGGAGCATCTCATCCTCTTCTTCTCTTAAGAGCCCCACTGGCCCTGCATAGTCAGATGCTTGCAGACAGACATCACCCGCTAGTGCTAATTGAAGGATTTTTCTATTTTCCTCCTCATTTCTTCCTACAATCAGTTTTACCCGATCCCCTAATCGGAAATGTCTTCCTACCTTAAGTAGCTCTATCTCGTTAAGATTTAACTTGCCCCGCACTAATAGGTCTTTGATTCGTCGAGAGAAAATGGGGTCGGTAAGCAGGCACCCTCCAGCCGGAGTAGGAAACTCTCTAATTCCCAGCAGTTTAGCCATCTTTAGTTGAGCCTGGCGGCTTCGCCCTTTAATTTCCAGAAGCTCTTCCCTTTTTACCCAACCTTCTCTTTCTGGTAAAGTAGGAGCTAGATTTTTAGCTGTAAGGGGGCGAAGGAGGTAGTCACCCCAGCCCGATTCTTTTTCCACTATATCCAGTGCCCATCTGTTTTGTGATTTAGGCCTTTCTCCCAGGACTTCTCCACTAATGAGAAAGGATGCTCCTATTTTTTGCATTAGACTACCAGCCTTTTTTACCATAAGAGCATGACAGTCAATGCAAGGATTAGCTCCTTTTCCAAAGCCATGAGGGGGTGATCTAAGGAGAGAAAGAAGATCCTTACTTATATCTATGGTATGAAGATATATCTTAAGATTCTGGGCGGCTTTTTTTGCTTTTTCTGGGGTAAAAAAAGGGGAAGTAAAGCATACTCCTTCTACCTCAATTCCCTGTTTCTGGATGAGCTTAGCGGCAAGAGTGCTATCTAAACCTCCCGAAAATAGACTCAGAGCCCTCATTTTTTTCTAACC
>JAUVZS010000139.1:0-4502 GCA_030602435.1 Clostridia bacterium | reverse complement strand
CTCGAGCTTTTTCCGTCAACTTATCTAATCTTTTCCCCAGTTCTTCAAATCCTCCCATCTTCTCACTCCCTCTTTAGCTGTCTAAAATAGGTATATTCGTAAAAATGGGCCAAATCGTCCTTTCCCGGTCCAGGAACAGGATCAGTGGTTATCCCTGCTTAGCAATACTTCTGGCAATTATTACAGTCACAATAACCACTATAATGGTTACCACTACTGCATAAGTAAGCATTCCCACAACTGTGTCAGCAGTTCCGAAAATTTTGACGAAAATGGCCCGGATAGCTCCATTCCAGGCTAAAGCTGCTACCAAACCAAAAGCTGTTGTAAGTAAGACTGCTATTTTCTCACGGACCTGCTTACCTACATCGCTTTTCATCTTACTTCTCCCTGGTTAATTTTGATTAAATTTATCCGCAAAAGCTACTCTTGCGGTGCTAGAACAGCGCGGGCTTTATCTATCACCTCTTGCAATCGGCTGATTTTCTCCTCAAGACTCCTTCTCTCTTCCTCTAAGCGAGAGATTTCCCCTTTATATTGCTGTGTTTTTGTCTCAAGTTGAGCTTTCACACTCTTTATTTGTTTGGTAAGATCATCATTTTTGGTCTGGAGATCCTGGTTTTCTTTCTCGAGGCTTCCAATCTTAGCCCTAATAGCTGCTGCATTTTGATTGGCTGCCTCAAGTTTTTTCACTTCTTCTTCTAGCTGCGAATTTTTCCCTTCATATTCTTGTGTTTTTGCCTCAAATTCAGCTTTCAGAGTCTTTATATCTTCGGAAAGGTTAATATTGTTGGTCTGTAGTTCCTGGCTTTTCTCCCGAAGGGTTTTGACCTCGGTCAATAGAGCCTTGTTCATTGATCTAAATCTAATTTCCTCAACTCCAAAGGTAATAAAAACACCCAAAGCTACGATCCCAATGACAATCAACACTCCCTTAAAACTCATTTTTTTCTCCTCTCCTCTCTGAATCTATGCTCTTTACCTTACCTCAATTCCGTTAGGTTTTGAAAATACGTTATATCCTGTGTATCAGGTATATTCGTCTACCTTGTTGCCTTCCGGCTCCTGCCCCCTCTCTCTACCGTCTCCTCAGGCTATCTCCCCATAAACCTTGTTTACTTCCCCAATGGCTTTCTTAAACTGAGCCCAGGAATTATCTCGCCCCAAAAGTCCTCTATCCCACAACTGGCTTGCAAAAATTCTCTTGATAGAGGAACTTTCGTCTTACCTAAGTATTACAGGCTCCCTGGGATCCTCCAATCACCCATTATGTGCGTCTTTTCTCTTGTCAATCGACATAAAATCTTGTTTAGCTCGATTTTGTCTATTCCCGGGGACTCTAGCCGACTCTTTTTTCTATCCCTAGTTTAATTTCTCTTCTTAATATTTTTAATCACAACCGTAGCAATCTTAGAATGGGAAACATAAGAATAAGGAATTTCACCACATCCCAGTCTTCTTATTCCTTCTATTCCTCCCACTTTGATTAACGTCTCTATTACTATTTTCTTTCCTTTACCCCTAAAGAACTTTTCTTGACCTTTTTCACTCCTCGTAAAATCCTTATTATCTATTTCCTCTTGACTAGGCTCTCCCATTTCTTTATATTCAGGACTTTCCGCAATAATTTGTAAATGTAAATGAACTATTTCCTTCTCAAAAATCGCCTTGTATTCACCCAGAACAAACTGGCTACCTTCTGGCCATGTTCCGATGGGTCTGATAAACTCTATTTTGCTTTGCACTTCTTTTCCCTCTCTATTTTATTCACTTCCTCGTGGCCTTTTTATCACGCTCACCACCTTTCCTTAGTATCTTATATGTATAAAAACCGACCCCTTTTTATACACCAACAGCTTCCCTTAACTCTCTATATCTACTATTGCGGAGAATATACCGCACCGTCCCCGCATACCACTTGCCCCCCCTCTTAGTAGAGATCCCCTTTTCATTCAGACGGTTGGCAATCTGTCTTGAAGATAGCTTCTTTCTTTTGAGGCTCTTGATAGAGATACTCTGATTTTACCCAGGTTTTGGTGTGTGGTGTGGGTTGGTTGCCTTACCCTGAGAAAGCCCCTAATTCGCCCCTCTAATCGCCTCGTTTGGGGGTAAATTCACGCTATCCTTACTATTGTTTTAGTCAGGGGTATAAACATTAGGGTCAATCTCTATTCCTTTCCTCTCTTTCTATCCAGCGGTTTTCCTAAGCAGGTAAATTATTCTTTTTAACCCTCTTTTCTTTTTTATCCTTTCTTTTTTGCTTTTTACTCTTCTTCATATCCTTATGTCCTCCCTTCCTCTCATCCTTACCCATTGGGCGACTCACCTCCTCCCTTTTTAGTTTTATCCGCATAAAAGCTGCCCTTTTTTATATTCAATCTCACATATTGTTTGCAACCGACCCTTCTTATACGCCGGCAGCCTTCTTTTCTTGTTTATATCTACCATTTCGGAGGATATACCGCACCGTCCCCGCATACCAGGATCCCCCTCTTTTGGTGGAGACCCCCTGCTCGTTCAACCTGTTGGCAATTTGTCTTAAGGATAGCTTCTTTCTTTTTAAACTCTTGACATAGCTAACAACCTTGAACTCCCCATCTATTCGGAGAAGTTTCTTATCTTCTGCTAAGAAACCCAACGGTGGAGATCCTACATTCTCCCCCTGAGATATTTTATACCTTAAAGCTTCTCTGGTTCTCTCGGAGATTAGGTCTCTTTCCATCTGAGCCATGGCTCCTGTTATGGTTAAGAAGAATTTACCCTGAGCGGTAGAGGTATCTACCTTCTCACTAATAGAATGGAATTGAACTCTGTTAGGCTTAAAGACCTCCTCAACTAAGGTAAGAAGATCTAAGGTTCTCCTGGTTAATCTGTCCATTTTATAAACAACTAGATGATCAACGCTTCTGTCTTTACACAAAGATATAACCTTCTGTATTCCTTCCCGGTTAAGATCCTTGCCTGATTTACCCTCATCCCTTATCACTTCTACTAAGTCTAAGTTATGGAGATCTGCATACTTCTTAACTTTATCTTCCTGAACCTCAAGGGATATTCCTTCCCTTGCCTGCTCCTCAGTAGATACTCTGATATAACCGACTGCTTTCATCTTCCTCCACCTGTTTTTCTCTCTTCCAGCCAATTGTTTAGATCTTTCTCATCAACCCTGTATTTTCTCTCCAGTTTTATAGCTGGTAAGATCCCCTTCCTGATATAACGCCTAATAACCTGTTCGTGTAATCCTAGTATATTGGCTACTTCTTTCGTGGACAACAATTTTGGCATCCAAACCTCCTTATAGTTTAACTTTGTTTACAGTATAATAAAATTACTTTACATGTCAAGAGGCAATCTAAAGTTTCGATAATAATGATTATGCTAACCAAACTCCTCTTATAAAAACAGCCAAATAAACGCCGTATAAGCCACTTTAAGGTCCTTAAGGGTAAAATACATCGTCTTAGTGGAGAACGAGCCTCTATGAGCCTGTATTAGCGTCTTGTAATTCCCTCTGGTGGCGGGTGTCGGAGAATTGCCATTTTACGGCTTATTTTAATCCAGGAGGATCCCAGGTAAAGAGGGTGGGTTTCTTTACCACTAAGTTCAAAAGGCAAAATAGGCTACTGTATGGCTCAAAAACGACAAGGTTTAACATACCCTGATCCTCTTTTCGTTTTTTTGACGCCCCTTCTTTAATCAACTTTATATGTCGTCTTCTGTGTAAAAATGCGACATTGACAAAATTCTAAACCCTCTATTTTCTCTTCCAATTGTCATTTTCAAGAAATTTAGGATGGTTTAAGATAAGTACCAGAGGAAAGATTTTTAAGGTGCAAATCTCTGTAATGTAGAATTATACAGGGTTATAGGGAATTTTGCAAGATTGTTATGGTAGTCTTTAATGAGAGCTTTTTCCGACAAATTGACAATTATAAATATTACCGATAACATAAGTATATCTAAAATCATTTCAGCGAGGAGGTGAAAAAGAATGGGAAAGAAGGGCAAGAAGAAAGTATATATGGTTATAGTTGCGATAATAGCCATAGTGCTAGTTGTTTGGGCGGTCTGGTTAAGAGGTCCTAAAGTAGCAAACATTGAGCTATCTGTTGAACCATCTACTCTGGTTGCCGACGATGAATCTACTGCAGTTGTTACTGCCAAGATATTTGATGCCGAAGATAATCCCATCCCTAACAGAGCCGTTGAGTTCAAGCTAAGCTACCTTTATGATGGAGGAAGATTAAAGGAAGACAAAGTAACTACAGATAAAGACGGCAAAGCAAGCACCACTTATACAGCTGGCACGAAAGCTGCTGAGAGAAGCATAACTGCCTCTGCGGGTGGTAAAAGTAAAACTGTGACCATAAATTTAACAGAAAAAGAATAAAAAATAAAGGGAATAAAGGTTTCCAGGCATTAAAATTGATGGTAAACCAATAAGAGTAGATATCTTTATTTGGATAAAGAAAAAACTATGCCCTACCAATACAAAAGAGAAC
>JAUVZS010000003.1:0-15599 GCA_030602435.1 Clostridia bacterium | reverse complement strand
CTCTTATATTGGCAATCTCACATCTATAAGGATTTAGTCCCACAGAAGCTACTGTATTACGAAAAGTTGTCTCGTGCATTGTAGGTGAGCAAGCAGCTACCACTACACCATCAAGCTTCTTCTCTTTGACCACTTCTTTTATCATATCCTGACCAGGGTCAGAACACATATACATATAATCAGTGGCATAAACAACACCCGGATAATCACTTATAAGCTTAGCTATTTTTTCTACATCTACTGTTCCGGCAATATTTAAACCGCAGTGACAAACAAAAACGCCTATTCTACTCATCTTATATTTCACCTATCAAATATTTATTTTTTAACAAAAGACGGGGGTCAACAAAGTTTAACTCAAATCGACAGACTTTTTCATCAAGCCCCAAAGAAAGAGCCAGAAGTTGAGTAAAATAGAATATGGGTATGTCTTTAAAGTCTGAAAACTTCTCTTTTATCTCCTTCTGCCGATTATCTAAATTAAAGCCGCACAAGGGGCAACTTAAAACAATTGCCTCTGCCCCCCTATCAATGGCTGAGTTCAAAATATCGTAAGCTCGTTCAACAACCATATCCACATTCACCACCGTATGATAGGAACCACAACATTCTGTCTCATACGGATAATCAATTGCTTCTGCACCAACAGACCCCAGAAAATCCTTTAAAATAGTGGGACGCTCAGGGTCATCTATGCCCACCTCTGGAGGGCGCAAAAGCAGACAGCCATAATAAGGAGCTACCTTTAGTCCTTTAAGAGGCATCTTTATTTTCTTAGCAATTTGAGAAAAGCCTACCTCATTTTTTAAAATTTCCAAAAGATGCAAAACCTCAACTTCTCCATTATATTTTATATCTTCTCTGTCCATAAGATTATTAAGCTTATCCAACTTCTCACTGTCCTCTTTTACTAATTTATTTGCCCTCTTTAAAGTATTATAACACATAGAGCAGAGAGTCACTACTCTCCTCTCTTTCTGTTCCTTAACTCGAATGAGATTACGAATAGGAGCTACTTGATGAATTAAGTCATCAGAAGTCAAAGAATAAACTGTTCCACAGCAATTCCATCGCTTAAACTCTTTCATCTCTATATCTAAAGAAGACAAAGAGGCTAAAGCTGAATCTTCAAAGTTTTTTGCCATCGTCTTCAGGGTACATCCTGGAAAATAAGAAATTTTCATTGCCTACCTCTTTTCTAAAAATAAACTTTAAAGATTAAGAACTAAATTTACGAAGACTACTAACTAAAGCTATTTGAGGAACTTGAGAAAGCACCTCTTTGGAAATAGATAAAGGATTAACATAGTCAACATTTTTCCTAAGAGTAATCTGTCTGAGAGATTCCATAATTTTTGCCAAATCTACCCCTTTAGGACAACGGGTAACACAGGTAAAACAGGAAGCACAGACCCAGATTGTTTTAGAATTTAAAACCTCTTTTTCCTCGCCCAATTGAACAAGGCGAATAATCTCATTGGGAGATATATCCATCTCTGATATACTGGGGCAACCTGCAGAACATTTCCCGCACTGATAACAAGCATAAATGTTCTCCCCGCTTAATTCCTCTACTTTATCTAAAAATTTACTTTTGATATTTTTAATAGAAATCTCTGTTCTCATTTTTGTTTCTCCACTTTCATCAAGCCAGATTCGTTAAAAAAGGCCCTGCCTGTAAGAGCAGGGATGATAGGGTGAACTAGGCAGCAAACAACGAACAATATTATCTAGCATATTTGGGCGGTTCGGTCTCGTATAAATTATTTCCTCTTGAATCTATGACCACAATTGCCGGGAAATCTTCTACATAGTAACGATGAATAGCCTCTGTACCTAAATCTTCATAAGCTACAACTTCCGATTTCTTTATACTTTTAGCAATTAGAGCTGCCGCCCCACCAACAGCATGAAAATAGACGGCATTATTCTTCTTCATACTCTCAATTACCTCTTTAGAACGAAGTCCTTTCCCAATCATTCCCTTAAGTCCTTTATCCAGTAATGCTGGAGTATAGGGGTCCATGCGATAACTTGTAGTTGGACCGGCGGCACCACAAACGTAACCAGGTTTAGCCGGAGCTGGACCAACATAATAAATAATCTGATTCTTAATCTCCATGGGTAATCCTTCTCCTTTTTCTAAAAGGGAAAATAACCGTTTATGCGCTGCGTCTCTACCAGTATATATATAACCTGTAATGCTCACTGTATTTCCTGTCTTCAAACTAGAAACCACCTCATCCGTCAAAGGAGTAACAACTTTTACAATTTTTGCCATTGATAAATCCTCCTTTATAAAATCCCTTCCGCATGACGAGCTGCATGACAGCAGACATTTACCGCCACCGGCATACCAGCAATATGTGTAGGAATATATTCAATATTTACTGCCAGTGCTGTAGTTCTTCCCCCCAAACCCGCAGGTCCAATTCCTGAATTGTTTATCCGCTCTAAAATCTCCTTTTCCATCTGGGTATATCGCTCATCTTGATTGTGTTCTCCAATCCTGCGAAGAAGTGCTTTTTTGGCTATAACAAAAGCTTTATCCGCAGTCCCTCCAATACCTACACCTACTACAGTAGGCGGACAGGGATTAGGGCCGGCTTTCTTTATAGTCTCTACTACAAAATTTTTGACTCCTTCTGGCCCATCAGCAGCTTTCATCATAGCTAATGCACTCATATTTTCGCTGCCAAATCCCTTAGGAGTAACCATAAATTTAATCTTATCTCCAGGAAGAATATCGGTGTATATAATTGCCGGGGTATTTGTTCCCGTATTTTTCCGTGTAAATACAGGGTCATCTACAGCGGATTTCCTTAAGTATCCTTCCCTATAAGCTTCCTTAACTCCTTCATTAATGGCTTCTTGAAACCCTCCTTCCACAATATGAACTTCCTGGCCCATTTCTACATATAAAACAGCCAAACCTGTATCCTGGCAGATAGCAATCTCCTCCTGCGAGGCTATTCTGTGGTTCTCAATTAGCATATCAAGCACCGAGCGAGCAGTCTCTGAAACTTCTTTTTCTCGTGCTTGCCTCAGCGCCTCTAAAACATCTTCTCCAATATGGTAATTTGAGGTTAAAAATAACTCTTTAACCTTATTTTTAACCTCTTCTGCCTTTATTTCACGCATTTATTTATCTCCTTCCCATTTCACTCCGGAGGAGGCTGAATAAGACCCTTTTCCATATGAAGTTTGACCACCTCCTGAGCCTTCTTTATAGTTAAAGAAGCAAGTTCCCTTAGCTCCTCTTTACTCCTTTTTATTCGGGCTACTCCCTGCTCTATAGCTTTTAAACCTACTGCTACTGCTTCCTGGATATACACCTCTGTCTCCCCCATAGTGGGAATTATATATTCTTCAGTCAGTCCTTTCTTCTCTGCATAATCGGATATAGCTTTTGCTGCCGTAATACACATCTCATCAGTTATACTTCTTGCCCCTACATCTAAAGCACCCCTAAATACAGCAGGAAATCCAAGAGAATTATTTACCTGATTGGGAAAATCAGAGCGGCCGGTAGCTACAATCCTTGCTCCTGCTTCTTTTGCCTCCCAGGGCCATATCTCAGGAATAGGATTAGCACAGGTAAAAACTATAGCATCTTCACTAATACCAGCAATTTCTTCCTTCTTTATTGTACCGGGACCAGACTTGGATAATGCAATGCAGACGTCAGTTTTTTCAAGAGCCTCCTTTATACCACCGGTTCTTCCTTCTTTATTTGTCTTCTCACATATATTCCATTTGGTAGGCTCTTTCTTTAATTCTTCTCTTCCCCGATGAAGAATCCCTTTACTATCTGCCATTATCATCTTTTCTGGATCCGCTCCAGTTAACATTATATACTTGGCACAGTTCATATTTGCTGCCCCCGCACCAATGAAAGTAATGGAAACATCTTCTAACTTCTTATCCACTACCTTCAAGGCACTAATTAATCCAGCTAAGGTAACCAGAGCTGTCCCTTGCTGGTCATCATGCCATACAGGAATATCTAATTCTTTTTGTAATCTCTCAAGGATGTAGAAACATTTTGGTTTAGCAATATCCTCAAGATTTATACCTCCAAATGTAGGAGTAAGCCACTTAACTGCTGTAATTATCTCATCGGGATCTTTAGTGTCTAAACATATAGGAAATGCATCTACCCCCCCTAAATATTTAAATAACATTCCCTTACCTTCCATTACCGGAAGAGCTGCCTGAGGCCCTATATCCCCCAAACCAAGCACCCTTGTCCCATCGCTAACAACAGCAACAAAATTTCCTTTATTTGTGTGTTCATATACTTTAGATTCATCTTTTTGAATATCCAGGCAAGGTTCGGCTACCCCGGGAGTATACCAGATAGCAAAATCTTCATAAGTTCTCACAGGGGCTTTAAGCTCCACCCCTATCTTTCCCCGGTAAAATGGATGATACTTCATAGCAAGTATCTTGGGTTCATTAGCCTTAGCCAAAAGCTCCTCTTTGGTCAGTTTTTCCCTCATCATAATCTCCTTTTATTTAAAACATAGCTTGCGGAACTATTTCCAAAAATTACTTTTTTCTCTTAAGAGAGTTAGGTGCTACCTTTTTAGAGCTCTTATGTCTTGTTTTTAAAAAATAGAGTACATTCTTTTTAATATTCATACAAAGCTTCTCTATTAATTCTTCCGCTTTATTCATATCCTCCTGGAGCATAGCATTTACAATCTCCTCATGCTCTCTTAAAGACCTCTTGGCCCTGCCGGGAACAGAAAAAGACTCCATTCTTCCTAATTGAATTTGAGTATTAAGATTACTCATCATTTGGATGAGTCTAGAGTTTTGGCTGGACTTAATTAAAAAATTGTGAAAGGCAGTCTCTATTTTAATAAAATGTTTAAAATTACCTTTTTCTACATCACTCCTACATTTACTAAAAGACTCAGTTATCTTCAAAAGCTTCTTATAAAATTTTTCCTTACCAAGTTTTAAGAAGGCTAACCTGAGAGCTAATCTTTCTAATCCCCCCCTAAGGTCGTATATTTCTTCTATATCTTCAGGAGAAAGAGCAGCTATAAAAGTTCCATAGCGAGGAATAATTTCTACTAATCCTTCTCTCTCCAGCTTATTAATAGCCTCTCTTATCGGGGTCCTGCTCACTCCTAACTCTTTGGCTAACTGCTCTTCTATAATCTTAGTCCCCGGCTTTAAACTTTTACCATCTAATCTCTTTTTAATGGCTTCATATACATCTTCACCTAAATTGGGGCGGTTTCTTATTTTATCCTTCATAATCCTTTCCTTTCATTTTTTTTCTTAAATTATTAATATTGTATATATTATACAATATTATAGAAAAAAGTCAACTTCTATTTCGGTTACCTTATTAGAGACCTCTGAATAATCCCCTTTGGAAACAAAATTACTCTAACGTCATTGCAAAGTACGAAGTCCTGAAGCAATCTCAAAACAGCTTTGGAACCAAACTTTGCAATTTTAAAAGGGGATTGCGGAGTTTATCCCGAGCGATTTAAGCGAGGGACCTTGCTTGTAATGACAAAAAGGGGATTACCCAGAGCTCTCTTTTCTATCGGTTGACAAGTCTCGTTGAGAACCTATAATAAAATCAAACATTACAAGAGGGTTGGCCATGAGAAAAAGCAAAGTTCTACTTCTGGTAAAGCAGATTCGGCTTTCTACTGCGATGAACAAAGCGTACTATCCTGCAGTATCTCTGGTTACCGCAATATGTTGGTTTATCGCAGTAGTGTTAATATAGAGAGAAAATGAAAGTGGTTGGGATAATTGGCTATAAGAAAAGTGGTAAGACGACCCTGGTGACCAATTTAGCCAGAGAACTTACCAAAAGAGGATACAAAATTGCCACCCTCAAACATATCTTCCAGGCAAAGCATCTTGACCTTCCTTTCAAAGATACAGCCAGACATATGCAATATGCAACTCAGACAGCTGCTATATCTCCTGCTGAATCGGTACTATTTTTTAATCACCGCAAGAGCCTAGAGCAGATGATCGAATACCTGGAAGCTGACTTTCTACTGGTGGAAGGGTTTCGTCAGGAGAAAACCTTTCCCAAAATTATTTGCTTCAAACAAAGCTGGCAAGCAAAAGAGCTTTTCGACGGACTTCAGATTGGCGTAGCTACCCTTGCTCATCCCTCGAAAATGGACCTTGGTGTGCCGGTATTCAACATACAGGAAGATATAGAAAGAATAGCTGATCTGGTGGAGGGACAAGCTTTTAAGCTGCCCAATCTAAACTGTGGGGACTGTGGCTGTGAGAGCTGTTATGAGCTGGCTCGGGAGATTATAAGAGGAAAGAAAAACCTGGAGGATTGTTCTGCCCTAAAGCCGGAGACACAGATAACTTTGAATGGGAAAGTGTTTGCCTTGAATCCCTTCATCTCCCAAATGATTCGAAAAACGATCATAGGGATGCTTTCCTCTTTGAAGGGCTACCGAAAAGGAAATATTCAGATAAAAATAGAGGATAAATAACCTACGCTATACGCTATTCTTTGGGCTTTTTTCATCCGCCGGCTTTTTCCTCCGGCGAGAATTATACCGGTCATTTTGCCTCTTTTTTACTTTTTTGCAATAGACAGCGGCCAATCTTTCGAATAACCCAAGGAAAAATTCAAGGAAGATAAAGAAATTTCAAAGACAAGAAGCCTAATACAATCAGGCAAAAGATTCTTGTTTCACAACATCCAGAGCATGAGGAAGGGCAGGAAGGAGTATCTTCAGACATTCTTTGGCTCCTTTGGGGCTGCCGGGAAGGTTGACGATAAGGCTCTTTTTCCTTGTCCCAGCGGTAGCTCGAGAAAGAATAGCCAAAGGAGTAAGCTTAAAGCTTTCTTGACGCATTAATTCCCCAAAGCCGGGTATCTCCTTCTCTAATACTTCTTTAGTTGCCTCAGGAGTCACATCACGAGAAGAAAGACCGGTTCCGCCAGTAGTGAGAACAAGATCAACTTTATGGCAATCAATCATTTCTTTAAGGACATTAGAGATGAGTTTTTCCTCATCAGGAATGATCCTGTATTTTACTACCTCACCCAAACTCTTTACTATTTCTTTAATAACTGGTCCGCTCTTATCTTCTTTTTCCCCTTGAAAACATCTATCACTTACGGTAATTACAGCAATCTTTATCATCCTAAAATCCTTATCTCATCACCTACTTTTATCCTTCCCCCTTTTAAAACCTCGGTGAAAATACCTTCCTTAGGCATAATACATTTCCCTACTTTTTTGTAAATGGCACAATAATTATGACACTTTTTTCCAATCTGGGTCACTTTAAGCCTGATACTCTCTCCTATCTCAATTTCATCTCCTATTTTTAAGGTAGCCAGGCTAAGACCTTCTGTAGTGATATTCTCAGCAAAATCACCTGGCTTAAATCCTCGCTCTTCTGATTTTTTGACCTTGGGACAAACCTTTTGCTCCCTGATTCTCTCCCAGGATAAAAGACTTACCTGTCGATGCCAATGGCCGCTGTGAGCATCTCTTAAAAGACCCCAGCCTTCCTTGAGGTAGCCTTCTTCAACCGCCTTTTTCCCTACGCCTTTTTTTTGACTGAGGTTAATGGAGAATACTTTTCCCCTAATCTTACTCTTTTTCTCTGATGAAATCCCCACTTCTTCCTCCTGTTTTCTTTACTAATCTGATATTGGAGATGAAAATTTCTTTATCCACTCCCTTACACATATCATAAATGGTTAAAGCAGCCAAACTTACGGCAGTTAAAGCCTCCATTTCCACGCCAGTCCTATCAATCCCACCCACTCTTGCCTCAATCTCGATTTTATTTTCTTCTAACTTAAAGTGGATTTTGACATTGGTAATTTTCAAAGGATGACACATAGGAATAAGATGGGGTGTTCTCTTAGCCGCCAGGATTCCGGCTACCTGAGCACAGTTTAATACATCACCTTTAGGAATTTTTCCTTTTTTAATTAATTGAATAGTTGCCCTAGAAAGAGGAACTTCTCCTTTAGCTATGGCTTCCCTCTTGGTAATTTCCTTTTCTCCTATATCTATCATCTCTAATCCCTATTTGATATTTATTACAACGACTAGAAAGTCCCACAAACTGAGCATTCCGAATCCCTAGCCCCCTATTTGGGACATATTACCCTCAATAAAAGCGGCTGATTCCTCTTTTATTTCACTGTTGAATCTAGAGGATGCTTTTTGATGGCTCTTTTGCAAGAGACCCTGAAAGAAAGGTGACTTCCTCTTTAGCTTATTCCTCACAGCTAAATCAAATAAAGTCTTGATCTCTTCTATCTTGGTTTCTTTTCGAAGGGTTTCTTTTAAATCGACCTTAAAATTAGAGAAAAGACAAGGTCTCAACTCTCCCTTAGCAGTAAGACGCAGACGGGAACAGGAACTACAGAAGGGATGACTTATAGGACTTATAAAACCTAAGGGATGATGAGCCCCCTTAATCCTAAAATATTTTGCCGGCGAACCATTATAAGAGGAGATAGGTTTTAAAGACCCCCATCTTCTTTCAATTATCTTTTTTACAAAGCTATTAGAAAGATACTGGTTATTTTGACCTATGCCACCAATAGGCATATACTCAATAAAACGAATTATCAAATCCTGCTCCAGGCCAAAGCTAATAAACTTGAAAATCTCCTCCTCATTGATTCCCCTCAAAGTAACTACATTAATCTTAACTGGATCTAATCCTGCCTTCCTGGCAGCTTTTATCCCCCTTAATACTTCTAATAACTTATCATTACCGGTAATATGAGTAAAGTTTTCCCTATCCAAACTATCTAAACTGACATTAATGCGAGATAGGCCAGCCTGCTTTAGCTCTTGAGCAAATTCAGCCAGCCTTACTCCATTAGTAGTCATAGCTAAATCTTTTATTCCTTTTATCTCGCTGAGCATTTCCACTAAGTTAACGATATTATTTCTGGCTAATGGTTCTCCGCCGGTAATCCTTACTTTATCTATTCCCCATTGGACGGCTAGAGCTACAAAGTCTCTTATTTCCTCAAATCGCAAAAGTTCACTGCACGGAACATGATTTGCCAGCGGAAGGGGCCGGCAGTAAATACAATTTAGATTGCAGCGATCAGTAACAGATACTCGCAGATAATTAATCTTCATGGTAGAAGCTCCACTAAAACTTCTTTTCCTTTCTCTATTCTCTCTACCTCGCCAGGTAAAATAAGCAATCCATTAGCCCAGACCATTGACTTCAAAACTCCTGATTTTTGAGAAGGAGCAGGGAGAGCCCAGTATTTTCCCCCCTCTCTTAGGAGCTTAACTCGAATAAAATTCTTTCTCTTCCCCTTTTTTTTGACTGTTCCCTTAAGAATAGCTCTTACCTTAATTCTTTGCCAATCTTTTCGGCCAAGCATAGAAAAAATAGCTGGCCGGACCATATTCTCAAAGTTAATCATAGAAGAAACTGGATAACCAGGTAAACCAAAGACAAGAGTATTTCCCCTTACCCCAAAAAATGTAGGCTTTCCTGGCTTTACGGCTACCCTCCAGAAAAGCATCTTTATCCCTGTATTCTCCATAGCTTCTTTCACCAGATCATACTCACCCATAGAGACACCCCCCGATAGAATGAGAATATTGAAGGAAAGACCTTCTCTAATTTTGGCCATAAGATCTTCTCTTTTATCCTGAACAATGCCCAATCGCTGGGGTTCTCCTCCACTGAGGACAACTTGAGAGAAAAGAGCAAAAGAATTACTATCGTAGATCTTTCCTTTCCCTAAATTTTTTCCAGTTTCTACCAACTCATCGCCGGTAGATACAATAGCTACCCTGGGTTTTCTTCTCACCAGAATCTTTTTTTTACCCAAAGAGGCAAGCATCCCTACTTCAGCCGCTCGAATAAATTTTCCTCCGGGTAGGATAAGTTCTCCCTTTTTTACATCCTCTCCGGCAAAACTTATATTTTCTCCTATTTTTACCTTTTTAAAAACCTTTACCTTATTTTCTTCAGTTTCTGTATCCTCCACCATTATCACCGCATCAGCCCCTTCAGGCAAAGGTGCCCCTGTCATAATTCTAATAGCTTTACCCTTATCTACTACCTTGTCCGTTCGATATCCTGCTGGTAGATCAGCAATCACCTCTAAGACAGGTGGCTTATCCAGAGCAGCAGAACTTGTATCCTGCGCCACTAAGGCATAGCCATCCATAGCTGCTCGATCAAATCCAGGAATATCAAAGTCGGCATGGATATCTTCAGCTAAGGTGCAACCCAAAGAAGATAAAAGGTCAACCTTCTCAGAAGATAGGAGCTTAACTTCGGATAAGATAATTTGCAGAGCTTTCTCTAAACTAATCATTTTTACTCCTAAACGCTACCCGCTATCCATTAGGTGTACGGCGGAAGCCTTGAAAGTAAGATAAACTTTCTTTCCCAGTTCAAGATTCAGATCATCCTTTGATCTTTTAGTAAGCACAACTGTAAAGGGAATTCCACAGTCAGCGGTTAGCTCAACCAACCCTGCCTTATTCTCCATTTTTATAACTTTTCCTTGAAAAGAATTGCGAGCGCTGGAGACAAGAGGCTGACTTGATACCAGAATTTCCTCTGGTCTAAGAGAAGCATACATCTCATCTTTTTGCTTTATTTTCTCTAGAGGAGGAATCTCTATCTTGAGTTTACCTAAATCCAGAAAAGAGATGCCATTCATCTGAATGAGTTTCCCCTTAAATAAATTCCTAATTCCCAGAAATTCCGCCGAGAAAGAGGAGGAAGGAGAAACAAAGAATTCCCTCGCCTTACCTTCCTGAATTATCTTTCCCTCCTTTAAAAGATAAACTTTATGGCTCAGTTTTTCTGCTTGCAAAAGATCATGAGTAGACAGAACAATTGTTCTCCTGGATTCATCCTTTAAGCGAAGAATTAGATCCTCTATTATTTCCTTACTTAGCGGATCTAGATTATGGGTAGGTTCGTCTAAAAATGAGACCTCTGGCTTAATTACTAAAGCTCTAGCTAAAGCTACTCTCTGTATCTCTCCCCCGGACAAAGTGAGAGCAGAGCGGTTTTCCATCCCGGAAAGTTTAACCATTTCCAGCGCCTGTTTTATTTTTCTTTTAGTATCTTTCATCCTTCTCACTCTCAAACCGTAAGAGACATTATGGTATACAGAGGTATCAAACATCACTGGATTCTGTCCCACCAGGACCATACGCCGCTGCAGGGATAATCTATCTATTCTCTGGTAAATTTTTCCATCGTAGTAAATCTTTCCTTGAGAAGGTCTTTCCAAAAGATTTAAGATGCGCAGCAAAGTGGTCTTACCTACTCCATTGGGGCCAAGAAAACAGCTAATTCTGTTCTCTTCAATCTCTAAACTAATGTTTTTTAAAACTTCCTTTCCGTTGAAAGTTTTACCTATAGCCTCTGTTTTAATCCTCATCTTTTTCCCGCCCCTTGCAAAAGCTGTAAGGGAACTCCTATCAAAAGAGAAACTGCCAAAAGAATAATACCCAGAGTTATAGCCAGCTCAAAATTTCCCTTCATTGTTTCCAGGGCTATAGCCGTAGTCATAACCCGGGTGCTTCCTTTAATATTTCCTCCTACCATCATGGTCATTCCTGTCTCCCCAATCACACGAGCAAAACCCATGATCAGAGCAGCAGCCAGAGAATATCTTGATTCCCTGAAAATAGTCAAAATAAATTGATGGAGACTTGCTCCCAAAGTAATAGCTGTTTCTCTAATCTGTCTACTTACACTCCGAAAGGCAGCCAGAGCTAAAGAAGTAATTATAGGAATAGCCAAAAGTCCCTGAGCTATAATCATAGCCCACCGAGTATAAAGCAAACCTAAAGCTCCCAAAGGACTGCGGCGAGTAAGAAAAAGGTAAACAACTAATCCAATAGCTACCGCTGGAACAGCCAATAGACTATTTATTATACTAATAATTACTCGCCTACCAGGGAAATTCTTTAAGGCAAGTAAAAGACTCAGAGGCAGGCTGAGCAAACAAGATAAAGCAATGGCGGTCAAAGAAACCCGAAAGGAAAGAAGGACAATTCCCAGAACTTCCCCATCCAGAGAAGACACTATTTCTATCATCTTATACAAGCTTTCTTTTTTCTCCGCTGTCTTTTTAACACTTCTCTTAAGACTTCGGACTTAGGGCCTAGAACTCAAAACTGTCTTTTTCAACACACAATTTTGCTTCCCTATTCACCATTCACGAAATACCATTCACCCACTCGATTCAGCATTAGGTATAAACAGAGGCTGTCCGAATTGATCTACCCCATATTGCTTGATAATATTCTGGCCTTCTTTACCCGTAATATATTCTACAAGCCTGAGGGCTAGATCATATTTTACCGATGAATATTTCTGGGGGGAAACAGGAATAACACCATAGGAATTAAAAAGACGCTCATCTCCCTGATGAAGAATGGCTAAATTCAGCTCCTTTTGATGGGCAAGGTAGGTACCTCGATCAGTGAGGGTATAAGCCTTTTTTTCATTAGCGATACGCAAAGTGGAAGCCATTCCGCTGCCTGATTGAATGTACCAGCTCCCTTCTGGTTTAATTTCTGCCATCTGCCAAAGTGCCATTTCTTTAACATGAGTTCCTGATTTATCTGCCCGAGAAACAAAGCCGGACTTACTTGTAGCTATTTTCTTCAAGGTAGCTAATACATCTCTTTCATCTTTAATTTTCGCCGTATCTTCAGGAGACCCCACAATGACAAAATCATTGTACATCACCTGGTATCTCTTCGTCCCATAACCTCCTGCTATAAATTCGTCCTCTAAACTACGGGCGTGTACCAAGATTACATCTACATTGCCATCTTTGGCTATCCTCATAACTGCTCCTGTACCTACAGCAATTACCTTAACCTTGACTCCGTATTTCTTTTCAAAGGAAGGAAGAAGCACATCTAAAAGTCCTGAGTTCTCTGTACTGGTAGTAGTAGCCAAGGTTAATTCTTTCTTGGCGGCTTGCCGTAAAAAAAGTAAAGAACTAATTCCCAATACGAGAATTAAGCTCACCCATACTCCTAACCACAATTTTCTTTGCAGATTCATAATCCCTGTTCATCCATCATCCATACGAACTGGCAGCGATACTTGAAATTCACGCATTGGAACTCGAAGAATTGCATGTACATTTGCATCTAATTTGAGAACCTTTGCACACTCATTCAACTGTCTTTGTGCAACTTCAAAGGGGTTTTGATTTTTACCTTGTCCTGAGGAAGAATTCATTTTTTACGATTCCTTTTTCCGATGTCTTTTTGCCAGTAGTATGATATCGCGCAATTCCTCAATGTTTTTAGCACGCAGCCAGTCCTTGTCAAAATCTATATCTTGTACAATTTGTGCAATTGCTGATAGTGCACGCAGGTGAAAGTTCCTTTCATCAGGCGAACCAATTAATATGAAGGCAGCATAAACAGGGGGCAGTTCTTCTGTGAAGTTAATACCGGCCTCACATCTTGTCATAATCAACTCGAATTTATGCTTACCCTCGATAGTTATATGTGGAATGGCCAGCCCAGGTCGTATTACTGTTGTTGTCTCCTTCTCACGTGCCGTAAGGGAATCGAGCAATTGCCGCTCATTAATATTTAATCGCTTAGCGAGTTTCTTAGCCACAATCCTGAAAAATTCTCGGAGTGTGGTTTGTTTACCTATGTCAATTATTTCACATCTTTTCACTAATTTATCAAATCTATCCTCAACTATTTCATCACGCTCTTTTAAAATTTCGCGCAGTTCAGTACTTAATGAATCACCGGCTATCTCTTTAGCAGTAATACGCTCAACAATATGTATCAAGGCGGACTTGCGCATAGTTCTCTCACCAGTATAAATCTTATACCATAAAATGCTTAAAAGGATAAATGTACCTGCTGCCAAAAGTGCTACACTACCCATCTGATATAGGAAAAAACCACAACCGATGAGTCCAGCCATGGGCAGCCAGGGATATAGGGGTGAGGTGAATGCTGGTTTATAATTCAGGATTTTTGACTCACGCATAATAATGCATGCCAGGATCACCAACATAAACAATATAATTTTCATAGTAGAGGCCACTTTTATGAGATTTTCAAGGTCCAGAAAGAGGATGACCATGAGCATAAAAATTCCCGTAAATATTATAGAAAAATGGGGGGTATTGAATCGCTTATTCGCCCTGGCAAAAAATTCTGGCAGAAGCCCATCACCACTCATGGCCATAGGAAAGCGTGATGCAGATAGTATTCCTGCATTGGCCGTAGAAACAAAAGCAAGTATTGCTGCAAATGCCATAATTACACTCCCAGTTGTACCAAAGATTTTAGAGCCACCGCTTGATATAGGGGTAAGTGAATGGGCAAATTCATCTCCATCAAGCAAACCCACAGTTACAAAAATGGTCAATCCGTAAAGGAGCATTACCACACAAAATGCCAATATCATTCCCTGAGGAAGATTCTTGGCCGGATTCCTGACCTCTCCAGCAACGCTGGCAACCTTTGTCAATCCTCCAAATGATATAAAGACCATACCTATCGCTGCAAGGAGTGCGCGCCTATCAAGTGGCATAAACGGTGTGTACCGGTGAACATTGAGGGACATCGATCCACGAAAGATGTACAGGGATAATAAAGTGATAAGCACAATTACAAGAAAAATCTGAACTCTACCCGTGAGTTTTACGCTTGTCAGGTTAAGGATTATAAAAAATACACAGAAACTGGCGGCAATGAGTTTAATTTGCCAGTTGGCAATATTTGGATTGATTAATGTTGCAAATGCACCAATGCCAATCAAGGAAAATGCACTTTTAAGGCTAAGGGAGAACCAACTGGCAAGTCCGCCTATTGTACCCGCCATTGAGCCCATGCTGCGCTCAATAAAGAAATAACTGCCGCCAGCTCTGGGCATAGCCGTAGCTAACTCAGTCTTGGCAAATAGAGCGGGTAATATCAATATACCCGCCAGAATATAGACTAAAATCACCGCTGGTCCAACTTTAGCATAAACCAGTCCAGGAAGAATAAATAAGCCCGAACTAATCATTGCGCCAGCGGCGATACAAAATACACCCATCCCGCTCAGTTGGCGGGTCAGCCTCTTATCTTGGTCATTATCCATACCTTAATTTGTGTTTCGTTGTTCGTGTCTAGTATCTTTGATAATCCCTTCCTTCTCTACTTCTAGGTGGGCGAGCCTCGTCAACTTTCCAGCTCCGTCCTTTAAAATCGGAACCGTTTAATGCTTCTCTTGCTTTTTCAGCTTCCGATGGGCTAGACATTTCAACGAATCCAAAACCTCTACCTTGAATTATATTGACTTGCTTAACCTCACCATAATTGGAAAACAATTCTTCCAGCTTCTCAGTGGTTACAGAATAAGTAAGATTTCCTACATAAAGTTTGCTACCTTCCATTCTAATCTCCTTTTTCCTCTATATTTATTTCTGTCCAATAATGTTTCTTTTGGGGATAGTAGCAACATAGCGATTCTAACCTCTCTAATGACAACATTACTAAACAGGAGAACCCTCGTTAAAACTTGTTTTAAAAGGTTTAATTGAGTATTATTATTACCCCTCCACTATTCGTCAGCTTCTA
>JAUVZS010000205.1:0-3606 GCA_030602435.1 Clostridia bacterium | reverse complement strand
GATGAAAGCAAGACCAAAAGATCAAGCTGCGAGAGAAGTTTGCTATGCACAACTTAGTTTTTTTGACAGAAAGAAAGATGCAATTGAAATTATCCCTTTCGATTTTCGTTACAGATTCTTTTGTCATAATGAATTTCTGTGCCCTGGACACAATTATTCTATCATTGACTGGGAAATAGGACAGGCTTATCGAGATTGGCGACGAAAATATAAAACCCAAGAGTTACTGTTAGAGAAAATAAAAGAGAGGTGGCTTACCCGCATGTGCTCCTCTAAAAATGATGTCTATTTCTTTGTAGGCAATATGAAAAGATTTCGTGATAAATTTATGATATTGGGAGTGTTTTATCCACCTAAAAGTAGCAAGTAGAATATTGCAGATAGAAAGTACAACAGAAGACAAAAAATAAAAGATTTATCCGAGAAAAGGAAAGATATATTGCTTTTTGATTATTAGAATTTGTATACTCTAGAGTATAATACTTATGAGTATACTGTTCAGAGAAAAAGGAAAGTGACAAACAAAACCTACAAAATCGGGTGGTTTTCTAGCGGAAGAGATGAGGCCGCTCGCAGCCTCTTGAAAGTGGTCTATGACAATATCAGAGAAGGAAAATTACCTAACTTGAAAATTTCCTTTATCTTCAGTAATAGAGTTAAGGGAGAAAGCAAGGAAAGTGATTCTTTTTTAAATCTGGCCGAAGAGCTAGGAATTCATCTGGTCACTTTCTCTTCTCGAGGATTTAAGCCCGAAATGAGAAAAAAAGGATTTAAGGCAAAAGATGCAGGAGACGTTGAATTAATCGAAGATTGGCGTAATCTCTATCATAAGGAAGTAGCAAAAAGAATTGATGAATTCGGTGTAGATTTTATCACCCTGGCGGGCTATATGCTCATTATAGGAAAAGATTTATGCCAAAAGTACCCTATGATAAACCTTCATCCAGCTCGCCCTGGTGGCCCCAAGGGCACCTGGCAGGAAGTTATATGGGAATTAATTAGACAAAGAGCTAAAGCCACAGGAGTAATGATGCACCTTGTTACCCCGGAGCTTGATGCTGGACCTGCCTTAACTTATTGCACCTTTTCTATAAGAGGAGGAAAGTTTGATTCTCTCTGGGAAAATATAGAAAAGAAGCTAGGGAGAAAAACTTTGGAAGAGATTAAAAAAGAGGAAAAAGAAAAAGAGCCTCTTTTTAAAGAAATCAGGAAAGAGGGAGTGAGGCGAGAGCTTCCTTTAATCGTTTATACTCTTAAGGCACTCTCAGAGGAAAAAATCAGAATAAAAGAAGTTACGAGGGAGGTTTGGGCAATCAATGCCTACTGCTTGAACAAGGAAATAGAAAATGAGACAGGTTAATCTGGATTGCGAGGGTCCTATAACCAAAAATGACAATGCTCTGGAAATTTCGCAGTATTTTCTACCTAAAGGAGAAAAATTCTTCTCACTGGTAAGCAGATATGATGATTTTCTTGCCGATATTGCCAGAAGAAAAGGGTATAAGGCTGGTACCACCTTAAGTCTCATCCTTCCTTTCTTAAAAGCTTATGGAGCCACCAATAAGCAAATAAAGGATTATTCTTTGAGTCACCTTCTTCTCGTTCCCGGAGCGAAGAAAATGCTCTCATACCTTAAAAAAAAGATGCCCACTTTTATCATCAGTACAAGCTACCAACCTTATATAGAAGCATTATGCGAGCTTATAGACTTTCCCCAAGAAAATACTTATTATACGAAGCTTGATTTAGATAGATACCAGATACCACTAAAGGAAATAAAAAGACTAAAAGAGTGGCTGGAAGAGATACTTGAATTACCTCAAATAAACCTTTCCAAAGTTAGGAAGGAGAAAGATCTATCCCTGAAAGCGAAGAAAACAATAAAAAGATTGGACGAGATCTTCTGGGAAGAGATTCCTTCTATGCAGTGCGGTAAAATATTAAAAGAGGTCAACCCCCTGGGAGGAAAAGAGAAAGCTAAAGCCCTCCTCGACTCTCTTAAAAAGAGGGGAGGAAAACTTGCCGAGGTAATGTACATAGGGGATAGTATCACCGATGTAGAGGCTCTAAAACTGATAAAAGAAAAGGGTGGTGTGGCTATTTCTTTTAATGGTAATACCTATGCCTTGGAAGCAGCAGAGATTGCTTGTATCTCACCACATACTCTCCCTCTTGAGGCGCTGGCTAAGGTTTTCTATGAGGAGGGAAAAAAGAGACTCTTAAGGCTGGTGGAAACATGGCCAGAGGCTCTGGAGAAGAAAATAAAAAAGCAAATCCTTGCTTTAAAGCTTTCTCCTCAGCTGGAAATAATAAGAAAAGAGAATTTAGCATATCTGACTGCAAAAAGTGAGAGGATGCGAAAAGAATTAAGAGGGGAGGTTGCCGGAGGATTAGGATAAGTAGTGGTCGGATTTATCCTAAGAAGACCTAGCGCAACGAAAGCCAAAAATGTTCATTGCAAAATCAGGTGCGCAATAGTACCGATTAGCACAACGAAGGTTCCAGGCAGTATTGAACCAACTACCACCGCGGATGACTGGAAAAGAGCCCGTATCTGGTCCCTGAGGATTATAAAGACGACCCTTTTGGTAGTAGTTTTCATCATACCAATCATTCACCCATTCGTAAACATTTCCCGCCATATCATAGAGACCATAGCCATTAGGAGGATAGGAGCCTACAGGAGCTATAGAACCATAGCCATCATCAGTAACTTTATCATACCAGGAAGAGTTCAAGTTTTTATCCGCAAAATTACATTGGCTGCCATCAGGACCTTTGTCTCCCCAGGGATACTTCTTACCAACTAAGCCTCCCCGAGCTGCTTTTTCCCACTCTGCTTCGGTAGGAAGGCGACAACCTCGCCACTTTGCATAAGCCCTTGCTCCATACCAGGTTACCCCTACTACAGGGTATCTTTCATAACCACTTTTGGACTGGTATCTTCCCTCTCGCTTTTCAATGGAACAGGTCCAACTATCGATATCTAGCCAAAGAGCTCCTTCTTCTTCCTGGTTTCCCTTCTCATTAAGAAATCTGCAGTAATCCTCATTGGTAACCTCATATTTATCAATGTAAAAGGCATCAAGATAGACTTTGTACTGAGGATATTCATCACTATCTCCTTCCCCAGAGGAACTGCCCATAATGAATTCTCCTGCTGGGACATAAACCATGTCTTTCACTACTACCTCCGCCATTATACTTTTAGGGGTAAGGACTACACTCACCAGCAGGCCCAAAAAACCAAGAATTACCAGCAAATACGAGGTTCTCTTAAACATCCATTCCTCCTTTTAAGGAGTATTTCAGTAAGTATTCAGTGAAGTACCTTGGCTCGCAATGACGTAGTTTACCGAATATTTACTTTAACTATTATCTTATAGACTATAATAGCCATTTTCCTCCAAAAGTCAAATTCGTATGGTTCACATGGTTGCCGAAGGACGTTTCCTGAGTTAATATGCTCGGGTATTTCCTGTGTCAGTATGCTCGGCTGAATAGCTCTGGCTATTCAGCCAAATAGCTTTAGCTATTTAGCCATTTTCTGAAGGAGCCTTTATTCGTGATGCGTCGTGCGTATTGAGTATTGCGTAAAAAACCAGC
>JAUVZS010000249.1:0-2959 GCA_030602435.1 Clostridia bacterium | reverse complement strand
GAAAAATGTGAGATTTCTCACCTGTCATTGCGAACGGGTGAGTCGAAGCCCAGAGCGAAGCGAAGGGGAAGCAATCTCGGTTAGATCGCTCGGGATAAACTCCACATCAGTCTTCCCTTAGTTCCCGGTAATATTTTATTTTTAAAGGTGAGCTGCCCCGATCTATGACTGCTTTTATCTTCTTTTCTGCTACTACCTTGCCACCCCTTGTAACCTGGCCGCGGGAAATAAGAGTAAAGCAGTTGGAACGGGTGGTGATGAGATTAGAAAGGCCACGGAAAATGAATTCATTCTCATCTCCTTCATCTACATAGCCATCTCCATCATCATCTTGGCCATTAAAGCCTGACTTTGTCATAAGAAGAATCTCCAGTATTTCCCCGATTTCATTAAAAGGTTTCTTTTTGCTGTTTCCGTATCTGATAATAGATCGAGAAAGGTAGGAATCAATCCCTGGCAAAGCTTCCAAAATAGACTTAGAGGCAGTGTTGATATTTATTCTTCCCTCCACAGGTTTTTCAGGAGGGTCAACTATAGTGATTCTATCTAATATCCGCCAATCTCCACCCTGTTCAAGCTTTATTGTTTGCCACTCTCCTTTATGAATAAAGCCGATTTCCCCAATATTGGCAAAAGGCTTGTTCTTTACATAGAAACTACTATAATCATCTTTATCTTTTCCTTCGGCTACCTGAGGCATCCAGAACCAGTTGCGAAATCCTGGACTTCCCCCGGGCAGAATACTGACAAATTCCCTCAGGCGGGGGTCATTTTTTTCAAAAGCGCTCCAGGGAGCTCCGTAGCTCTGATAGGTTACTTTATCAACTATATCCCTTCTTTTATTTTTCAAAATTACAGTGTCTCCATTATTGCCCAGAATTTCCTTGCCTACAGTTTTCCCAAGGAATGTTATAACTATATTGAATATGAATTTATAACCATGAGAGGATATCTCTCCACACAATGTCCTTGTGCCCAAAGACGTCTTTATTTGCCATCCTCCTACTTTACAGGGAACTTCATAGGGATTAAAGAGCTCAATCCACTCTGCTTCTATCTTTACTTTTATTGGTGGTTTTTCTGGCGGTTTTGCTTCCTCTGCCCAGGCTATTTCTTCTCCTAGGAATCTAAAAAATTTTGTCATTTCTTCATCTTCTTTATTTAAGTCCTTTATTATTTTTTCTATTTCTTTTTCCAACTCTTTTTCTTTAGTTGAGATAGCTCTTTTTACCTCTTCCTCTAGTTTTGGCACTCTTCTCTCGATTTTTTCCCTTATTTTTTTCTCGATTTTTTCCTTTGCTTTATCCATCAAAAACTTAACTCCGCCTTTTGCGAATTCTTTTGCAGCTGCCGTTATAGAGGTTGTAAAATGAGGCATCACTTCATTGATATAGGGTGTTTTTTCAATACCGTATTTTCCACGATATTCTGTGGGAAAGTCATCCTCATCGCGAAAATCAACAATATTCACTGCTATTTGATCTGCTTTATAAGGAGGCACTCCTACCTCTTGTAGGGTCTGACTGATTTTGGAAGGGGAGGCTTTGTTGATATTTATTCTTAATTTTCCTTGTTTATCTATATTTTTGTCATAAGAATAAATAGTAAGGTAGTTTTTTATCTTTTCAAAGGTAGCTTCTCCTATACCGGGAATGAGCCTTATTTCCTCGAGGGTATCAAATGGATTATCATCTCCGTAAGGGCTGTGGGGACAAAACTCATCTGGCTCATCTATGCCTTCGTCTACTTCGTCAACTGCTCCATCTGCATCATTGTCGGTACCATCAGCTGAAAGGATAGAGTTATCTTCATCGTCATCCACCCCTTTGACTCCTGGAGCTCCATCCGGGCCATAGCGATAGGCTATAATGGCTTCTATTCCTTCATTTTCTTCATCTATTTCGCCATCTTTGTCATTATCTATTCCATCAGAGGAAAGCTCTTCATTGAGAGCCTTTATTGCTCCCAGATTAATTTCATAGGGAGTCCATCCATCATTATAAGAGTCTTCTCCTACCATATTTACATTAATCTTGGCTGCCTCATCAAATATTCCTATCTTATTCTTGCTTTCTTCATTTTCTACATCTTCATAGATGCTATAGTTTCCCTCTCCCAGGTCTTCCTTAAAACCAATAGCCCAACTCTCATAGAGGTCATCATATTCGTTGGTATCATTTCGCAGCTGTGCTATTGCTTTTTCTATCCCTGCCTCGGCTAAATAATACGCCTTAACACTGTCCGCATAGTTAGAAACTGCCCTTTGTTCAAGCCGCATTCTGTAGAGAAAGCTAATTCCCATAGTGGTCAGGAGAGCCAAAAGTATAACTACGAGAATTAATGTTACCTGTCCACTTTCTCCTTTAGCTATTTCTTTTATTGCTTTCTGAAAGAGACCTTCCACTTCCACCTTCTCTTTGTTCCTTACCTGGTAAGAAAGCTTTCAGTTAACCGTTTTTGCTGATCATCCACAGCCAGTAGCGGTGCGATTTATGGCTAAATAGCTAAAGCTATTTGGCTAAATAACTAAAAGTTATTTACCCGAGCATATTAAGACAGGAAATACCCGAGCATATTAACTCAGGTTATCGCACAAGATGGGCGGTGCGATTTACCTGCCTGCCGACAGACAGTTCGTACAATAAAAGAGTTTACAGAATCTCGCTCCAGCTAGTTATTAAATAATTCCCTTTAAAATAGTCATAAATTTCAGAGCTAAAATCTAAATAATGAATTAACCTCGGCCCCTCCTTTGTTTCATTATCTCCCCCGCTAACTACCGAGCCGTAAAGAATCACCTCATCTTTTATCTCTACCTCTCCATTAGGGGCCCAAAGCATTCCGTATATCTCTGTATCGTCACCTTCTATCTTTATAGCTTCCTCTTCACTAGACATTGAAATTAATCCTACACCTTCTGAAGAGGTTCCTAATATTGCATCCTCTATTTTGATTTTTC
>JAUVZS010000050.1:0-7364 GCA_030602435.1 Clostridia bacterium | reverse complement strand
CTTTCTCACCACTTAAATCAAACAGTTCTTTTACCTGCATAAACTCTCCTTTTCCTCTAATGAGGAGTTGTCTCCGCTAAGTTCCAGAGTTTTAAAAGTACTATACCATTCCACTCTTTTTTGCTGATAATTTCTGAACCGGTGAAAGAGAACTCTCCACTTTTAAATCTGTGTGTTTTGCCAGAAGGTCAAAATCAGCCTCGGCGTGAACAAGAATCGCTTTAGAGTGCAGAGCAGCACAAGCTATAAGGATATCTGTATAGGGAATAGTTAAGCCTTTTCTGTCAAGTTTGAAAGCTAGCTGGCCAGCCCCCCCATAAATTTTCTACATATTAATTATGCATAGTTTTTCTAATCTGTCAAAAATGACTGACTTGTGTATACTAATGAAGAGTAGAACTGAGCCCTTCATTAGGAACTCTGGGAATCAAGAAATACCTCAGGGCAATTTCTTCTGTCGCTGTATAGTAGCTTCCTAATTCTTTCTACTCAGCTTCTCATTTCGGGAAAATATAAAAGACTTTGAAGGGGGAAACATCCCCCCTCAACGGCCTTCGGCCTGCTCCCCCCAAATTCAAAAGAAGGCAGAGCATCGTCGTCTTACTCCTCAAACAGTATATTTTTCTTTATCCTCAACTCGAAGCTTCGTTAGGGTTGCTCCTATAAGGCTTCGGCTACGCCTCCTTCGGACCAGAAAATGTCCTTCGGTAGACCATATAATTTCCTAGTTCATCAAGAAGACGCATTGAGTCATATAAATGCAACCGAAGGGTAACTGGTTCTGCCATATGAAAAGTAACCGAAAATATAGTACATTAATCCCCAGTTAGATAATAATCAACCGGGAAGAAGGAGAAAATGAACAAGAATCAGATCATAGAGATACTTCAGGATTGGAATTTTTGGAAAAAGGACCTAGAGGCCGGAAACAAAAGCGGGAGAAATAACGGTATTGTTGAAGGCAATGGAGAAGTTAAAACTCAATGAAGGTTTGGTGATTACACACGATTTGGAGAAAGAGGAAAATGTTAAATGCAAGAAAATAAGATATATTCCCCTGTGAAAGTGGCTTTGTCCGTTTGAATGATAGAAAACAAATTAGAATATCTATTCCCTCTTTGCAGTTTATCCAGCGAGCCTACTTACCTCGTCCCAGCTTTTAATCATTGTCTTTACGCTCTCCCAGGGTGTATCGGGGAAGAGGGCATCTACTGGTGAGAGTATAAAACCATCTGGTCCCAGGGTCTTTACTGCATTATGTACTGCTTTGTGAATTTCTTGGCGTGATCCCTTTTTTAAAGCTAGACTACTATTTATTCCTCCAGCCAGAGCAAATTGTCCATTAAGCTCTTGTTTCAACAGCTTCAGATCCACATTATCCTGCACTGGATCGACAAAGTATAATAAATCAATGTCAGTCTCCTTAAGCATCTCAAGCATAGGCATAACTCCTGTGGTCATAACATAGGCAAAGCGTAAACCTGCTTGATGTACCATGCTGACAAGCTCCTTCAGATGTGGTAGCACAAAACGACGAAATAATTCTGGTGACCAGAAATCGGTAGAGCTATACCAGCCTCGCTGCACTATTATGTCTATACCACCGATATCAAGCATAATTTCAGTTCTATGCTTATCAAACTCATAGATTACATCCACAAGTTCCTGGAAAAAAGTGGGATTCTCAATGGCTGTGATTACCGCCCCTTCCACACCGCTTAGCCATACAATGCCATCCATACCGAAAGCACTCCATCCCTGAACAAGAACTCCTTGCTCACAAGAAAATTTCTTCACTTGCTCCATTCTCTCTTTGTACCCCCTTAACTGTTCTGATGTGGGATTTTGAAGAAGATAACGGAGTTTAGGAAGGTCTTCAGGTCCGCTAACAGCGTGTCTTATAGCCCGTGGTATATTAAAATCCTCAAAAAGAGGCACCTTGTCGGGTTGAATCACCCACCCTGGTTCTTGATTCTCCTTTGTCTGCCGAACTATGTGCCTCAATATGCCAGCCGGTGTATTGTATTCCCGACACAGAAGACTGTAAGGTTCCCCAGTTGATGGGGGCTTGCGCCAATCCCTGACCTTAACATCGGGATGTACACTCCAGGGAAGCGCAACATCAAGAGCATCATCAAGCCCTAAAGAAAGCCACTGTTTAACACGCTCAAAGTCCTGTCTCACATCCCAGGGTTCCGGTAGAGTATGAATATGCTCCAGGCGCATTGTGTACCAATGAATAACTTCATGGTTTCTTTGTATCCAGCGCAGATGCTTAGGAGCAGTAAAACCAAAAACCCAGCAGTAAAGTGGTATATGATCTGGCTTTTCGCCTCTAGTAACGGACAGCAAACGCTCACGCGATCTCATAATCTTTTCTCCACTCTTCACTTCTCAAATAATCTATATGCTTACATAGCGCAAACCCACTAACTTACAGAAATCCTCCAGTTCTTCCTTAACATTTCCATAACCTATCATCCAGTGATGGCCAAAACCATTTTCAGCTACTCTGTCCAGAAATTTATTTACTGGAATAGGAAATTTTACTTTGATGGGATTCCCGGCAAAGACCATCTCTGTTCTTACTGCCTCTCCCTCCACTATGCACATCCGGTAGGTATCTTTTCTCCCCACCAAATTCACTAAGGTGACTTTGCCTGCTTTGGCTGGAAATAGCACACATATCCCTTTGTTAGCTAATCTCACAGGGGACAAACTTATCTTCTTCTTCTCTTCAGCTAAAGAAAAAGCACCAGAGCCACAATGAGAAAAAACAACGGAGTTGTCCTCTGGATAAACCGCTAAAAGGTCCGTATTGTGAACAGGAATTTTCGTTAGGAGATATAAAATAACCATGGCCACCAATGAATTCACGTCTCCCTCACAGCTTCCAGGAGTTCCCTCCTTGCCAAGAAGGGAGTAAGCCAGACAAACCCATCCCATAAAATCAGGATAACACTCCACAGCCAAGCCGGAAAGATCCTCTTTTTCTATCCATTTTTTTAAAACTAAATAGGCTCTTATTGAATTTATTCTCTCTTTTTCCTCTACATTAGCTTTTCCAACCTTCTTCTTAATTTCCTCCCAGACTTTTTCCACTTCTTCATGGCGAACTTTAGCCATCCCATCTTCAAGCTCATTTAATCCAAAGTGAATTATTCGGGGGCCAAGTAAAGATTTGAGTTCTAACTCATCAAAGGTAACCTCTGTCATTCCCTTTATTCGATAACCAACCAACCCCAAGCGAGTTTTTGGTAAGGTCCTCCTTAAAGCAGAAGCTTTAGCATATCCTTCAATCTTCTCATAAGGCTCTTTTTCTTCCACGCCTCCGTAAATAAATTTATAGGGCTTGCCTAGTTCTGTGAGAACACAGTCAAGCTGCTGAACGCCACACAAGGACCCTTTACGGATACCAGGCAATCCCCAGGTGATAATGGGTACATCAACTCCCTCCAATATATCCAGGGCTAAATAGTCCGAACTCCAGGTTCCCTCAAGCAGACAAATCACATCCACATCTTCCCTCTTGAATTCTTGAGCCGCTCTGTGAGCTGAATCCTCATTCTCCACTATCTCTTCAATAGCCACCATATCCAGATCGAGCTTTTTTAGCTCAAGCACCGCTTTTTCAAAGAGAGAAGGTGCTTCCTCTCTTCCCTCCTCACAAGGATGACAGAGCATAAAAAAGCCAACTTTTGGTTTTAATGTGGGAAGTCTTCTCCGACTATTTTCCATATATGATCTGTGTTTTTTTGCTGCTTACATTAATCATTACAGAGCCACAATTCATTTCGCTCTATTATTTTTCCGGCGCTCTTTTCTATGTATCATTCTTTCTTGCCTTCCACCTTCTGACCAGTCTTTCTCAGAAATTTTCTTACGAACTCTCTCCAACGCTTCATTAATCAAACTTGACCTTGTACAACAGGCTTCTCACGCTACTCATCTACTTACGTATGTTCAAGAATTGTTAATTATCGGATTTACTTCTCATGTGCAAGCAAGTCCATCACATTCTTAAATAAACCTTCTCCAGCGTCCGATTTAGGTCTAAGGACTCCATACAACTTTGGTGCTGCATCTACCTCATACCCCCCCAAGGGAAAAGCTGAAGGTACAGGAATATACCCAGCAACTTCATTAGTATTAGCAAAAACAAAGGTATGAGGGAAAGTAGATTGTTCTTTTATTCTTAATTGGTAGTCCACAAATATCTCATGGCTAAGACCAATTAAGGCAATTTCATTTCCCAGTATAAATATCTGAATCTCACTCGCTAGACTATAATCTCTTCTCCCTTTCTTAGCCAGTTTCACCAAGTCTTTTGCCCAGAGTACCATTTCTTGTCGGTGAAATTGGTCAAAACGACGAGGCAGGCCAATACCTTTCTCCATATCGCGTAAGATTCTTTCGGCCTCTTCTACCGACGGTGGATCTTCGAGAGGTAAATCTACTTGTCTATAGTAAGACTCAAGAGTAAAGTCACCTGTACAGTTCGCCAGACGGAAGACTGTATCTGTCACCTCTCTGCCCAAGGTTTCTCCTAACCTATCGGCTTCTTTGAACCCCTTGGCTAAAGGCGCTGAATTAATGTTTGCACAACAACCCTGGAAAAAAATTGGGACCACCTCTTCTCCGAGAAGCCTTCTGATTGCTCGCACCGCGTAACCTGGGTAATCAGCAGTCACGAGAGTACTCGCTGTATGTACCGAAACTGGATGAGCTGCATGAGAAAAAAGAACAATAGAAGCTCCTTTCTCTCTAACTATGTTGAGTACCTCTACAGATCGATCTATGATACCTTTAGGATTCGGAGACATTACGACTCCTTTTTCAGTGCGTAAGCGTCGATTAACTCCAATACTAACTTCTCCCTTGCCTGCTCCTATTTCTTTTACTGGTGAGAGATTTTTCCTCGCTATGGAGATAGCTTCTGTTATCTTCTCTCCTAATTCCCCTTCCCATACACGATTGCGAGTGAGTTGGTTTTGCCGACGGTACTTCCCGGTCACTGGAGAGTTATGAGTGTGAGTACAATGTAACATTACATTTCGGAAGGATAAGCCAGTTTCTTTCTGGATTTCCTCTCTTAGATCTTTCAATAAAGAACTATCAAAACCATGTAAATCCATACTCACTAAAGCATACTGCTCCTCTTTATCTTCAAAGAGCAAAACCCTGCAAAAAAGATCATCGTGAGTTCCTGTAGACATCTTTCCTGCAGGTTCCAGCAACTCTGTCCCTACCGAAGGACTAATAACCACCTCTCCTACTCCCGCATGTAATCCATTATTCACTATCTCACCTCCCATTTTAATTAATTTTTCAGATATTTTTGTTAACCCTTCAGTCCTGAAAGGACAATAGCCCGGACGAAATACCGCTGAGCCACAATATAGAGAATCAGTATGGGTATCACACTGAGAGTAGCCCCTGCCATAAGTAACTCCCATTTTACACTATATTGACCTCTGAAATAAGCCAAACCGACAGTAAGAGTCATTTTGCGATATGAACTAAGGTATATGACAGGATTTAGCAAATCATTCCAGGAGGTGATGAAGGAAAAAACAGCAAGCGTTACCAAGATTGGTTTAGAAAGAGGTACAAAAATTCTCCAGAAAATCCCAAATCGGCTGCATCCGTCTATTCTAGCTGCGTCTTCCAGTTCAGAGGGAAGACTTAAAAAGAACTGGCGTATGAGGAATGTGCCAAATGCTGCGGCTGTCCAGAAGGGGACTATAAGAGGTTTATGAGTATCCAACCAGCCTAAGAATTTCATTATCATAAATACGGGAATTATCCTTACTTGTCCAGGAAACATCATGGTCATTATGAGCGCAAAGAAAAGAAAGTTACGTCCAGGAAATTTAATCCGTGCAAACGCATAGGCAGCTAATGAGCAGGTAAGCACCTCTCCGATAACCGACAAAATGGCTACTTTAAAACTATTTGTAATAAACATGGAAAATGGCATAAGCTCCAGTATTTTCGGGTAATTCGACCATACTGGAGGATACGGAATCCACTTCGGAGGATAGATCATCACCTCTCCTGGCAGCTTCAACGAGGAGAGGAACATCCATACGAAAGGAAGTATAAATATAATTCCAACAAGAGAGAGGAGCACATACTGGGAAATTCTCACGAAAGTTTTAAGCCAATATTTTTTAGCCTCAGCAAGATTTATTCGTCTCATCTTATCCTCTTCTTTTTTTCATACTAGATGTTTGTACATGAGTTTATCCGTAGAAAACCCATCGGCGTTGATACGAGAAGTTAATGAGTGTAATTACAAGAACACACCCAGCTAAAATGACAGCTAGTCCACAAGCATATCCCATGTGCCAATATTCAAAAGCCTGCACAAACACACCGTAACTTATGGTAGTAGTAGAATACGCTGGTCCTCCTTGGGTCATAATGTACGCTTGTTCAAATACCTGAAAAGATCCAATAACAGATATTATCATAACAAAGAAAATTGTAGGGCTCAGTATGGGTAGGGTGACATGCCGAAAGAGCTTGCGTTTGTTCGCTCCATCAATGTATCCGGCGTCATAAAATTGTTGGGGAATCGCTTGCAATCCTGCCAAATAAATAACCATATTGTACCCAACCGATTTCCATAGGCTCATAATTATAATGGAAGGAAGAGCCCATTTAGTGCTTTGTAACCACCAAGGGCCTGAGATATGAAAAATAGACTCTAGTAGATAATTTATTAATCCAAATTGAGGATCGTAGAGCCATGTCCATAATAGACCAACAGCCACCATTGAAGTAACCACCGGTAAAAAATAAATACTTCTGAATACTGTAATACCTTTTAATTTCTGATTTACTGCAAGAGCCATGAATAATGGAATAACTATACTTGCTGGAACAGCGATCCCTATGTAAAGAAAAGTATTTCTCATTATTTTCCAAAAGAGGGGATCTGATGCCATCTTTAAATAGTTATTTATACCCACCCACTCGGGTGCTAGAATCATATCCCAACTAAAAAAACTTATTATGAGAGATACTAAGACAGGGCCTCCTCTAAATACAATTATACCAACAAGCATCGGGATGAGGTATGGCATCGCTTCGAGTAACCCTTTCCAATTCTTCTTTTCCCCAATAGATAATTTCTTTGCCTGTTTATTCATGGCTGAGCCACTTCTCCTATAAATTACATAAGTTCTTTTTTCAGAGAGCCCCGCCCCTTGTGAGCGGGGCTCTCTTCGGTAGACTCTCGTAAGGAAAGAAGACCGTTAAGCTAGTTTCTTCTTTTCCAAGATCTCCCTTCTTTCCTTACCTAATCAGCTTGAATAACCCGGTTAACGGCTTTAGTTGCTCGCTGTAGGGCTTCTTCT
>JAUVZS010000073.1:0-6372 GCA_030602435.1 Clostridia bacterium | reverse complement strand
CGGAACAGTGTCAGAGCTGGTGATGAGAGTTATGAAATTGAGTCACCACTGGATACCCGAAGTTCTTCCTTCCACTTCTTATGTGGGCACTATCTCAGCGGAGGTAGCTGAAGAAACCGGTTTGAGTATGGATACCAAAATCTTTGGCGGAGGAGGAGATAATCCCTGCAGTATGCTGGGTAATAGTGCCTATCTTCTGGAGAGTGTGGGTACCTCAGGGACTTTTTCCGCCAGGGTTAAACAGCCCATCGTGGATGGAACTCTACACCCTTTTATTGTTTCCGATGAT
Source organism: Clostridia bacterium (assembly GCA_030602435.1). Lineage (GTDB taxonomy): Bacteria > Aerophobota > Aerophobia > Aerophobales > AE-B3A > JAUWRC01. The sequence continues at coordinate 6,083 of JAUVZS010000073.1, read as the reverse complement.
AGATTTAATCATCCCTCTGGGCCAAGACAGCCTCTACACTGCATTATTGATGCCGCCAGTGCCATAGATTATATTGCTGAAAAAGTCTATGGAAAGGGTGGATTCACTTACGAGATGCTTAATAGAGTGGCCAAAAGTACTCCGCCAAGCTCTAAGGGCATAATTATTATTCCCTTTATCCATGGACAAAGGGTTCCCTATCTACCCCAGGGTAAACTCTACATTAAGGGATATGACCCGGCTAAGGGCAAAAAAGAAGACTTGATTCGAGCAGTAATGGAGGGGGTAGCCTATGCTATGAAGTACGGCTTTGAGCTTTTACGAAAAGGTATGCGAAGGCAGAAAATAGCTGAGCCGGCAAGAATTACCATTACTGGTGGTGGCTCTAAAGGAGAAGAAGCCAGCCAGATAAGGTCAGATGTTTATGGGAAGGAACTTATTAATCCTCATACAGAAGGTGCGGCGGTTGGTGCGGCCTATATTGCTGCGGCAGGAGTACTTGATGAGCCAGTAGAGAAGGTATCAGCCAGATTATTTGAAAGAGGTATTCAACTCAGCTTGCAAAAACCCACTTTTGTAATTCCGCGGCAGGAGAATATTAAGTTGTATGAAGAGGGGTATCAAAGATATTTAGAAGTTCTTGAAGAGGCCCTCGAAAATAACTTTGAGCAAGAATCATTGATTAAAACTACCTGGTAATGATGCGATTAAATAGGGGAACAGATATGGCTAAGGTTGCTATTCCAAATGCTATTAAGACGGTCAGTTCTTTTCCCAGAGAAGAGATCCCTGCTCCCAGAATGATTACTTTCCTCAAAGCTTCTATGGCGTAAGTTAAAGGGAGGATTTTAGATATAATTTGCATAAAGCCAGGCATTTGCTCGATAGGAAAGAATACCCCTGATAAGAAGATCATAGGAAAGGTCAGAGTCATCATTATGGTCATAGCTGTTTCCTGTTCTGCGGCTAGGGCAGAGATGAGAATACCTAATCCAATGAAAGAAAAAACTCCGAGGAACAATAAGAGCACCACCAGAGATATACTTCCATATATGCGCACTCCAAAGAGAAAGATGGAGAGAAGCAGGACTATCGAGCCTTGCAAGAGACCTCTGGTGGTCTGAGAAAGAGCTTTTCCCAATATGATGCATATTCTGGGAATGGGAGCAACCAGAATGCCATCCAGGGTACCCAATTCTTTTTCCCGACTTATAGAGGCAGCTAGTCCAATCATTACCGCCATTACTACTACCATAATAATGATACCAGGAGCCACGAACTGAAAGTAATTTTGCTTACCCGGCACCAATCCTTCTGTCTTAATTACGAATGGCTTTACCAGGACTTGAGGATTGAATTCGGAGGAAGCTGGCGAGAGTGGTGTAGAGCCAAAGGGGGCCAGCTCATTTCCGACAGGTTTCGATGGGGAGTCAGAAGGTTTCGTCTGGGAGCCAGGAGGCATTGATTTATCCTTTGGGCTAATTGAAAAAGCGCCCATCATATCTACCAGTTTCTCTATAGCTACCTTACTTGCCAGTCCATCAATAATTTTTTCTATTATACCTGTAAGCAGGGAAGATATTTGAGGATTAGATTGGTCGGTAATTAGAGTAAGAACGCCTTGCTCGCCTTTTTCTATACTGGAAGAAAAATCACCGGGGATAGCTAAAATAGCGTTTAAATCACCTTTTTTTAACTTTTTTTTAGCCTCATCTAAATTTGCCACACTCTGAAGAATAAATACTTTCTCATCTTTTTCACCTATCTTCATCTCTTCCAGTACCCTGGTAATACCTTCGCTCAGTTTTCCTGTATCGTTCTGTACTATTCCTAAAGAGATATTTTTCAAAGATTGTTCCGAGGGGAAGATATAACCAGTCATAATCATCATAAAGATAGGCATGATAATGAAGGCAATAAGTTCCATTCGGTTTCTAGCAAAATCTAATAAATCTTTTCCTGCAATCTGCAATGTATTTTTCAGGGATTCTATCATTGTTTCCTTCCCCCCTCACCCTACAATGTGCGATAACCTGGGCCGATATGCTCGGGTAAATAGCTTTAGCTATTTAGTCATAAATCGCACCGCTACTCCTCTCCCCAGAGGGGAGAGGGAATTTTTCTTACGCAATACGCATCACGCACGACGCATCACGATATACTATCTTATGCGAGGCTTAGCTCTGAATCTTCTATGACGGGGATGGTGAATAGGTATTTTTTCTTTTGCTTTATCCCTCATTTCATGGCCCGTAAAATGAAGAAAAACATCTTCTAAATTAGGAGTAAGAGTAGTAATGCTTTTTATTTTACCCCCATTTTTCTGAATAACATTCATTATTTTGTAGATTACGTTTTCAGTGCTTACATATATTTTTAGATTATATTCATTTTTCTGGCTGACCGAAGCCACAGCTTCTAGCTGCTCAATCTCAGAGACTATTTTTGAAGATAAATCAGGTACATTCAAGTCAAGAATAGTTTTCTCTTGTTCAGAGATAATATTTTTGAGATTTTGAGGTGTATCCAAAGCGACAATCTTACCCTCATCAATAATCCCAATTCGATCACATAAAAGGTCTGCCTCTTGCATAATGTGAGTAGTAAGGATAATGGTAATTCCCTCCTTATTTATCTCTTTGATAAAATCTCTAATGGCTCTGGTAGTTTGAGGATCTAATCCTAGAGTTGGCTCATCTAAAAAGAGTATTTCTGGCATATTAAGAAGAGCCCTGGCTAGATTTATTCTTTGCTTCATCCCCGTAGAGAATGTACCTACAAGATTATTGGCCCATCTTTCCATTCTCACCAGTTCTAAGAGCTTTTTAGTTCTTTCCGAGATTATTTTTTCGGGGATGTGGTTTAGTCGTCCAAAAAACTTGAGATTTTCCCTGGCTGTTAAGCGGTCATAAAGGATAATCTTTTCTGCTACCAGTCCAATATGCTCTCTTACTTTTGCTGCTTGTTTTACTACTTCAAACCCGGCTACTTTAGCCTGGCCCCGGGTAGGTCTGAGAAGAGTACAAAACATTTTAATGGTAGTAGTTTTACCAGCTCCATTAGGCCCTAATAGTCCAAATACCTCTCCCTTTTTTACCACAAAAGAGACATTATCTACTGCTACCAAATTATCGAATTTACGAGTAAGGCCATTAACTTCAATGATATTCATTTTACTTTCCCATGTTTGACTACTAACCTATTTTACCATAAAAGCATTTTATTTTCAACCCATCCATCAAGTCAAAGATTTCCCAGACCTCTGTCAGAGCTGCCTTGACATAGCCATCGTAGATTACCTTTTTTCCTCTTCTTTTCCTTCTCCCCAGTTAATTATTAGTTGACCAGGAGTAATATATCATATTTCGGTTACTTTTCATATAGTATAATCATTTCTCCTTCGGTTACATTTTAGATGACTTAACGCGTCTTCTTGACTTTACGGATAAATTGTTGTATTACCTTAGCGATGAGAGAAAAGAAGCGAAACTAAATAAAGAATGGAAGTTAATGATACCGGCGCGACTGAAAAGCCTACTCGAGGAGTATTGAGTGAACAAAGGCATCCAAGGCTCTAAAGAATACTTTGAAAGATTTTCTAAAAAGACCAATTTTCACAGGGATACACTAGAGAAAGCCTATCGACTTGAGAATTTATTAAAAGAGATAAATCGCTATCCTGAACTGAAAGAGGGGCTCATTTTAAAAGGAGGCATTATGAAAAAGTGTGTTAGTCTTTTGCTACTTCTCTTTTTAGCGGGTTCCCTGATTTGTTACGCTCAGCAAGGGGAAGTTTCAAAATCTGATGACCTCACGGCTTTGGCAAAGGGATTTGTTGAATTACTGGCAAAGGAAGATTTTCCAAGTGCGGTAAAGGATTTCGACACTACCATGGAAAAAGCGATGCCTCCAGAGAAACTCGGAGAGATTTGGGAATCTCTCATCGCACAGGTTGGACCTTTTCAAAGAGAGATAAGTGTCCGAATAGAAAAGGCGGGAGAGTATGATGTTGTATTTGTGACATGTGAATTTGAGCGATCTACTCTCGATGCCAGAGTAGTCTTTAATAGTGCAAAACAGATCAGTGGTTTATGGTTTGTTCCCAGCCAACCTTCTGCTGAATACAAGCCGCCCGCATATGCAAAACCTGATACTTTCAGAGAGAAAGAGGTAGTGATTGGAACCGGGGAATGGGCTGTGCAGGGAACGTTAACTCTTCCAGTAGAGGATGGGCCTTTCCCTGCGGTGGTGCTTGTCCATGGTTCAGGACCGCATGACCGTGATGAAAATATTGGTCCTAACAAGCCATTCCGTGACCTAGCGTGGGGATTAGCCTCTCAGGGAATTGCTGTTCTTCGATACGATAAGCGAACAAAAGTGCACGCCGCAAAACTCATCTCTATGAAGGAGAGTATTACCGTTAAGGAAGAAACAATTGATGATGCTCTCGCTGCTGTATCTACGCTGCGCGAGAGAGAGGAAATAGATACCAACAAAATCTTCGTGCTGGGACATAGTTTGGGTGGAATGCTCATTCCGAGAATAGGGACACTTGACCCAGACATTGCTGGGTTTATTGTCATGGCTGGTGCAACCAGGCCCTTAGAAGATATAATTCTTGAGCAAATATCTTACATCTTCTCTCTTGATGGCACAATCTCCGAGGACGAGAAAACCCAACTCGAAGAGATCGAACGGCAAGTAGCTAGAGTGAAAGATCCGAAATTGTCCAGCACTGTCCCTTTGACAGAGCTACCGCTCGGCATACCAGTGCAATACTGGCTGGACTTACGGGGATATAATCCGCCCCAAGTAGCCAAGGAACTGAAGCAGCCGATGTTGATTTTACAAGGAGGAAGGGATTATCAGGTCACAACAGAAGATTTCCAGAACTGGAAGAACTCTTTATCCTCTCGAGAAAATGTGGAGTTCAAATTCTATCCAAATCTCAATCATCTGTTTATTGAAGGCGAAGGCAAAAGTACCCCAGCCGAATATCAAATGCCTGGTCATGTAGCAAAGATTATCATTGATGATATTGCTGATTGGACAAAGAAATTAGTGGAACAGGAGGAGGTGATAAAAAATAGTGCAAGAAAAATGTTGTCCCAGGCTAGAGACAGCTAAGTGGGACAAAAAAGAAATTGAATGAAAACAACAGAAACTAGATAAGGTTATATTCGCCGATGGTGTAGAAAACAATACAATTCACGGAACTGAATTTTTAAAATCTTTGGAAAGGAGAAGAAATTATGAAGATAATTCGAGCAATCGGTTCGTTGGCTTTCGTACTCGGGTTCTTTGTCGCAGTCTTTGCCGGGATGCCCTGGTACATCTACCACGATCCTGTTTTGCCCTGGTGGCTCAAGGGCGCGGTTTACTGCCTTTTAGGTGGTGTCTTGCTGGTCTTACTGACAGTGGCTGTCGAACAGCGGAAAGACAAAACCTCGGAAAAGAAACTTCCATCCGATGAATCCCCGTCTCGGATATTGCTCCAGAATTCTGCAGAAATCCCCGGTCGCAAGATTACCGAGATTTTAGGTTTAGTCAAGGGGCACACTATCTTTGCCATCTGGATGGGAAGGGACCTTTCTGCCATGGTGCGACTACTTCTTGGCGGCGAGCTGGTTGAGTACACGGAGATGATGGGACGGGCCCGTAAAGTGGCTACTAATCGGATGATAGCTCAGGCTGAGGAGCTGGGAGCGGATGCGATTATTAATGTGCGTTTCATGACCACCAGTGTCATCGGCAGTGCTGCTGAGCTTTTAGCCTACGGTACAGCCATCAAGCTCAGTAAGGCGGCTACCTGACAAATAAAGAGCCAAGTGAAAAAATAGGATGTGTCCCTAATTTTACAGTTGGATAAATCCGGCCGCTACAGTAGCGGTGCCATTTATGGCACGATGAGGGAGGTTGTCTAGCTAATTTTAAAATGGGCTTTTTATCACTAATTCTTAGAAATTTGTTTCGACATAGAGCAAGGAGCTTTCTGACTATTGTGGGAATTAGTATTGGCATTGCTACAATTGTAACCCTGGGAGTTATTACCGAGGGTCTCAAAGGTACTATGGAAGGGGTAC
>JAUVZS010000184.1:0-3943 GCA_030602435.1 Clostridia bacterium | reverse complement strand
TTGATTACCTCTTCTTCTATCTCTCCTTTAATTTCTTCATCGTCTGTAAACACCAAAAGGTTCTCTTGGTTTTTTTTCTTCAGCTGTCGGTTCGGAGGTAAAAGAATGCATGGCTATATCAATAGATTCCTGCGCATTGTCTATTTGCTTTATGATTTCCTCTGCTATATCTCCTTTGGGCGAGAAAAATATTTTTATTTCAGAAAAAGAAAAACCACAAGAAAGCAAGAGCAGAATCAGAGCAAAGACTAGAACAAGTATTTTTTCTTTCCTTAATGGCCTAGTTCTTAAAAGCATCTCAAGCTACTTTCACTACTAGGTCTGCTTCTTGAAGAGTTTTAACCATACGGAAAGTTATATCATGTATATATTATATATAGGAGATGAGAATAAGCAAGGTTATAGATCGAATGAAATAATACTTATAGTCTTGGGACCAAATTGGGACTATAATCTGCACAAAGTAATAGTAAATAATATAAATAATAGAATCTTGGATTTTGGCTACTGAAAAAGGTTTCGGCTTTCAATGAGGTTTTTAGCATCTACCTGGAATCGGTTTAGGAAACCGCTGCTCTATCCACCTGAGCTACAGGCGCTTAATTTCTCCGTCCTTACTGGACAATTCTTTTAGAGCAAAAAGAAGATCTCTAAATTGATCTCTCTCCTCACTTTAAGAGTTCCACTTAGAGATTACCTATCAGCCTTTTCAAAAGGCCGGTTGGGCGTCTCATTTTTTTATTGTAATCAACAATTCCGTAGCTTTTTATCTTGGCTCTTTCTCTAGCAACTTCCAAGGCCTCTTTCTTACCTCCCAGATAATCAATCAACTCTAAGCTCTTTGCCTTATTTCCAAAGTAAATCCTGCCTGAAGAGATTTCCTTGAGGGTCTCATCTTTTAGTTTTCTGTTTGCTGATATCTCCTCGAGGAAATATTTGTGAATGGTATCCAGCTCCTCTTTCACAACCTCCCTTTCCTGAGGAGCCATCTTTTGATAAGGAAGTCCCAGGGTTTTGAAAACTCCTGACGCCATGGTCTCTATATCGATACCAAATTTCTTCATAAGCTCAGAAAAGTCTGGCCGGACACTAACTACCCCGACACTGCCTATCCTGCTTAGTCTACCAGCTACTATTGCCTCGCAGGAAGAGGCAATCCAATAAGCTCCCGAGGTAGCGTATTCCCTTACCCAGGCCACGGTTGGCTTGCTAATATTTTTGATTCTCTCGGCAATTTCCTGGCATGGAAAAGGAGTTCCACCGGGCGAGTTTATTTCCACCACCAGAGCCTTTATACTCCGTTTCTTTTTAACTTCCTCGAGAAGTTCGATAGTCTCAGTTGAAGAAACCACTTTTCTCCAGGGGAAAAGGAATAAATGTGGCACACCTTCACTAGTGACTATTCCCTTTATAGGTACAATGGCAATCTTTCCCTTTCTATTCATTTTATTTCCTTTTACAACCTTATTTCTACTTCACAGCCTCTCTTAAACTCTTGCCGCCTTTGAACTTGGGAACTTTTTTAGCAGGGATCTGTAATTCCTCACCTGTCTGAGGGTTCCTTCCTTTCCTTGCCTTTCTGTTCACTACCTGAAAGGTGCCAAAACCGATTAAAGTGACTCTTTCTTCTCTGGCCAATGAGTCAGTCATTGCTGAGATTATCGCATTAACCGCTTCCTTGGACACCTTCTTTGTTAGTCCTGTCTGGTTGGCTACCTGTCCTACTAAGTCTGCCTTGTTCATCTTCCCTCCTCCTATTTGGGTTTATCTACCTCTTCTTATTCAGCTTAAAATTAGTTTATTTATAAAAAATGAGGTCAATACTGTACTCTATTTTCAAAATATGACCATGATAGCCTCATATAAAGCAGTTTAGAGTTTAAGGCAATATGTTTTACGCCTTGCTATTTTCACTCCAAAGGCTCGTTCTTGAGATTAAAGCTCATAGTAGCTTCTTCTAACTAAAGTTTTTGAAAATAAGAGAGATCCTGTCCGTAAACCTAGATATTCCCCATTTTTCCTTACATTTCATTCCTGTATCTTATCAGCTGAAACCTACTTTCTGCCTAGTCATTTTCTTGTTTAAGAAAGTATTAAATAAAACTCACTTATCCGACATTTTTTATCATCTACTTAATACTTTCTTACGTTTTCTTATAGCCTCCAATTTCCTCTTAAATGCTTCCAACAAAGCTATTCCAGATTTATAAGAAAACACGCCTCTTGTATCGGAAGACGAAGTCGCTCTATTTGCTCCCTATTTGGACTTTCAACATCTTTGATTCTCCCATCCTCGAAATTTTTATCTTCACCTCAGTCCCAGGTTTTGTCCTATCAATTCGAGATACTAACTCTTCCACTGAATGAATCGAATAACCGTCATAACTCAAAATAATATCTCCCTTCTCCAAACCAGCTCTATCAGCTGCAGAACCATCAACTATATAATTGATAAGAGCACCTCTTCCTCCCGGCATATTCTCCATCGCGATGCCCAAAAAACCTTGAGATAACATATTTTTCTCTCTTAGATGAGAAAGATCTTCCTCGATTTGCTTCGATAAATTTTCCAATTTACTCAATTTCTGTTCCAAAGCATTTATCTCCTGCTTTTGAAGTCCAGTTGTAGTTACAGCTTGTTTAAATTCAGTAATATCAGACCTCATAGCTTTTATATCGCTCTCTATCCTCCCTATTGTCTCTTCATGCTTTATTACTTTTCCCTGAAAAGGAAAAAGAGGGAAACCTAAATAAAGGAAAACTATAAAAGCACAAGACAAAATTAAAGCAACAATTCCAACAACTAAAGCCACAATAGATATCCTTTTTTCACTCATTTTTATCCTCCTGTTTTAATTGATTATTCTTATATTAGCTAAAAAGTGGGTTGTGTCAAAAAAATCCTCGTGGGATTTGGGCGAAGTTGGCTTAGGAGTAAGTAATAAAATAGGTAGTAAAAGATGAGATTTTTAAGCCACGAATAGATTGACAATCACTGAAATTTATCTAAACTTATTCCCAGAGGATACTATTATACCCAGTCTGAGGTTAAGCGAGATAAATCGAGGTAAATTATAAACAAAATAAGAAAATATACGTTAATATCAGTTATTATTGCAATATGTGTAGGGATAGGAATCTATTTGATGTTACTACTAGACTGGGAGGACAAAATCACTCCAAGGTATGAACCAGGGATAGTAAAACTGCCTGAGCCCAGATATGTTAGCAATACTTCGATCGAAAAGGCTTTGTTGAAGCGAAGGTCAATTAGAGATTATAAAGATAAGCCCTTGACACTCTCAGAAGTATCACAACTTCTCTGGGCTGCCCAAGGAATTACGGATCCAAGAGGCTTTAGAACAGCTCCTTCTGCAGGAGCTCTCTACCCACTTGAGCTTTATATTGTTGCTGGTAATGTGAACGATCTTCCCCATGGAATTTATAAATATAAACCTCACAGACATGAACTGGCAAGGGTTGTGGAAGGGGATAAGAGAGCCGAACTATGTAATGCCGCCCTTGGCCAAGCTTGGGTTGGAAGCGGCGCAGTCGTTATAGTGTTTTCCGCAGTTTATGAACGGACAACCGCGAAATATGGAGAAAGGGGTATAAAGTATGTCCATATTGAAGTTGGCCATGCAGCTCAAAACGTCTATCTGCAAGCAATTTCTTTAAATCTTGGAACAGTTGTTGTAGGAGCATTTTATAATAATGAAGTGAAGAAGATTATGAATATGAGAGATGAGGAACAACCTTTGTGCATAATGCCTGTAGGGAGGAGATAAATAAGCAGTGTAAGGATATTGGATTTATGTTGCCTAATATTGCCTATGTGCCGTTATATTTTTTAGGAGAAATTTTTCTTAGGTTAGCTTAGCGCCGCTCGGGTATTTAAGAAATTCCAGGGACATAATCATTAGGAATTGTGTAGCTCCGGTTG
>JAUVZS010000008.1:0-12839 GCA_030602435.1 Clostridia bacterium | reverse complement strand
GAAGCTCTTTACTCAGATGGAATATAAGGTGCATGATAATGTTCAGATGAGGCTAGGATTGGAAGGAGGGTATCTGGAGGATAAAGTCAGGGCAGGAGAAGATCATTATTTCTGGGGCGGCTCAGCCCGAGTGGAGATAAGGTTTTGAGTGCCAGCAGTTCATCTGTCCTTACTGCAGAAGCTCCGTCTATCCGCCAGAGAAAAAGAGAAAAATAATTCTTTTTTAATACCCACTCTGTCATAGGATTTCCCCCAAGGAATTTTCAGACTAAAACAAACTCCTCATAGTGTAAAATAATTACGAATTATTAGGAGCGTGTTCACGCTAGAATAAACAATATCCCTTTTATTTCTCCTGAAAATCCCTTAAAGCCTAAGTTTACTTTCAATTTCTCTGATTTCACTCCGGGGGGTTGACATTCAAGGTTGACATTCAATAAATTTGTATTATACTCATATTAAACTTGTATGATATACCTTAAAAAGTTTGATATTGCTGCAAAATCGGAGGTGAAAGGTGAGAATTGGACGCCGTATAAAGTTTTTAAGAAAGAAAAAGGGACTTACCCTTGAAGAATTATCAGAAAAATGTGGTCTCTCAAAAGGCTTTTTAAGCCAGGCAGAAAGAGAGCAAACCCTTCCTTCAGTATATTCCTGTAAGAAAATAGCCGATGGTTTAGGGTATCATATAATATCCCTTTTCTTTGACGACGAATTGGAAGAGAAAGAACAACTCTCTCTTCAGAAAAACTTCCATAATAATTTAGTAAAAGTAGTTAAAAAAAATAAGAGAAAAATTATGATTTTTCCCGATTCCAAAACAACATATGAACTTCTCTCTCCTGATTTAAGACGAAAGATAGAGTTTTTGTATACAAAAGCAGACCCAGATTCTACAAGCGGCGCTGAAGCAGTTTCTCACGAGGGAGAAGAATGCGGAATAATTCTTAAGGGTTCTATGGAATTTGAAGTTGGGGGAGATAAATACCTTATTAAAGAAGGTGATAGTATTTATTTTCCGAGCTCTCTACCTCATCGCTGGAAGGTAATAGGAAACTCTCCCGCAGAGACTGTCTGGGCTATTACTCCTCCTTCTTTTTGATTTATAAAAAAGTACTAGAATACCCCTCAGCTTGCTGAGGGGATGAATGACAGGGGTTATAAGGGGTATAACGCCTCATCTCAGGGAATAGGAAGCCAGGGTAATAAGTAATTTTAAAAGGAATTCTTATATGAAGTTTTCAAAAAGAGTAGTGGTTGCCTTAGGGGGTAATGCTATTCTCCGACCGAAAGAGAAAGGCAGCGCTGAGGAGCAGTTCAACAACGTAGAAAAAACCTGCAGGCAAATTGCAGGGATGATCAAGAAGGGTTTTAAGGTAGTCATCACCCATGGAAATGGCCCTCAAGTAGGAAATATACTTATGCAAAATGAGAAAGCTAAAGATATTGTTCCTGCTATGCCTTTAGATGTTTGTGGAGCAGAAAGTCAGGGTCAAATCGGGTATATGATTCAGCAGAGATTAGATAATCTCTTTAAGGAGATGAGCATCCCCTATTCTGTAGCTACTGTTATTACGCAGGTATTAGTGGACAAGAACGATTCTGCTTTTACTCACCCTACAAAACCCATAGGCCCTTTTTATGCTGAAAAAGAGGCAAAAGAGTTTATAAAGAAGAATCAAAAGGAGAAATGGATAGAAGATAGTGGTAGGGGATGGAGAAAGGTTGTTCCCTCACCTGAGCCCATAGGAATAGTAGAAAAAGAAGCAATCAAAGCTTTATTGGAGAAAAATGTTGTAGTTGTTGCCTCTGGAGGAGGAGGAATACCGGTTATTAAAAAAGATGGAAAATTCCAGGGAGTAAAAGCAGTAATTGATAAGGATTTAGCTGGAGAGAGGTTAGCTTTCGATGTAAGAAGTGATATTTTTATGATGTTGACAGATGTTCCCAAGGTGGCTATAAATTTTGGCAAATCTTACCAAAAAGATTTAGACAGGATGAATCTCTCCCAAGCCAAAACTTACTTAAAAGAAGACCATTTTTCTCCGGGAAGCATGGGTCCCAAAATAAAAGCAGCTATTAAATTCGTAGAATCGGGCGGAGAGTATGCCATAATCTGTTCTTCAAAGCAGGCTCTGGATGCTCTTGAAGGAAAAGCAGGAACCTGGATTGTAGCTTAAGGGAAGATAAACAATCTTTCTTTTTGATTTTTTAGAAAAACAGATTATTATCTCTAAAATGGAAAAGGGTGCTAAAAGTTATACCCTTTTTATGGGAGGAGTTCTAAAGTGGAAATGCTAGGAGAAGCTATGGTTAGTGGAATTATCATGGGCTCTTTATTCGGTGCAATGGCTATAGGTCTAACTATTATCTATGGAGTAATAAAGATGTTCAACTTTGCCCATGGAATAATAGCTATATTAGGAGCTTATCTTGCATGGTGGTTGTTTTCCTCAGTCCATTTAAATTTAATAGGGGCCATTGCTTTTTCGTTTTTTTTAATGCTTCTCGTAGGCATGTTAATTTTCACATTAATAATACGTGTTTTACTTCGAACGCCAAGATGGCCATACAGTACAATAATTGCAAGTATTGGACTTGGTATATTTTTACAAAATCTGCTCCTTCAAATCTTTGGCCCTAGAATAAAAAGCATGCCCGTCTTTTTTGAAGGTAATATAAAAGTTGGTGGAATAACGATAGGCTGGCATGAAATTAGTTTAGTTTTAATTGTTCTTTCTTTAATATTAATCCTCAGAATTTTCTTTAAAAAAACCACACTTGGAAATGCTATGCGTGCAGTAGCTCAAAGTCCTGAAGGAGCCAAAATCGTTGGCATAAACACGCTAAAGATATTTAGTTATGCATATATGATGGGTATAGCTATAACAGGACTAAGTGGTGTATTCCTGAGTACTAAATGCTATATAGTTCCTCATCGAGGGTGGGATTGGATGGTTAAAGGTTTTATAATAGTAGCATTTGGTGGATTAGGAAATATAATGGGAGCTTATTACGCTGCCTTATTCTTGGGAATTTTGGAAGCTTTAGTTATTACATACGTTGGAACAGTTTGGGTATGGAACTTCTGGTTTGTCTCATTCTTAATCGTATTATTAATAAGACCGCAGGGTTTACTTGGTGGAAGAATGGGGTAATTTTGTAATGGAAATTGAAATTAATTTTTAAAAAGGAGAGAAAATGCTAAATAAGATTGGATGGAAGAAAATGGTTATTTTGTTGAGTCTATTAGTTATTGTCCTTTACCCTGTATTTTTTCATAGTAAGTCGTATATTATGCATATATTTATTCTGTTTTTTTGTTGGGCGGTACTGGCTTCTTCGTGGAATCTTCTCTTTGGGTATGCTGGCATTTGGTCTTTAGCTCAAGTAGGAGTTTTCGTAATTGGTGCTTATTCATCGGGAATGATGGCAAAGTTTACAGGAATTTCTCCCCTTATTTGTATTCCATTAGCAGCAATCCTGACAGCTTTAATAGTTACTTTATTTGTTGGTCTGCCGAGCTTAAGACTAAAAGGCATTTATATATGCGTTTTCTCTTTGATGTTTGCTGATGCACTCCCATCGGTTTTAACACAAACAAGAAAATGGACAGGGGGAGGTAGAGGATTACATGACATACCCCCTCTTTGGAACAATATCAGCAGGGTTTATTATTATTACGTCGGTTTTGCTATATTCTTGTTTTCCCTTTTTATAATTTATAAAATTGTAAATTCTTCTACGGGAAAAGCATTTATTGCTCTTCGCGATTCAAGGGATTTTGCCTTATCTCTTGGAATAAATGAGTACAAGGAAAGACTTAAAGTTTTTGCTCTCTCCTCCTTTTTCGCTGGTTTAGCCGGTGCTTTCTATGGTCATTACCTTGGACATGTTTCCCCTGCTTCATTGGGTATTAGTCCGTTTTTACTTGCTATAGCTATGATGGAGATGGGAGGGTTAGGAAGATTTCCTGGGGCTGTAATAGGTGCTGTAGTATTAGTTTTTGGGAGTGAGCTGCTACGATTAACAGGAATGTCTCGTCTCACTATATTAGGAGCGGCGGTTGTTCTTATAATGTTATTTATGCCCAAAGGCTTGATGCAAATTGTTGATATGATAGATAATATAAAGTTAAGGAAGAATGCTACAATAAAGTAGAAAAATCGATGGGAAAGAAGAGAATAAAAATAGCTGGAAGGAGGTGAAAAATTAGTTAATTAGTAAAAGAAAATTTAAAAGTATTTTTCAAATAAGGAGAAGAAAAAATGTTGGTTAAAAGTAGGAAATTAAAGATTCTGTTAACTTTACTAACTTTTAGTATAGGTTGTTTGTTTATTAGCGGATTAGCAGCAGGGGTAGAGCCGATAAAGATAGGGGCACCTTTACCGCTAACAGGTTTTTGTGCAACTGATGGAGAAGACATGCTAAGAGCGTTACAGCTGGGAGTAGAAGAGATAAATGCGCAGGGGGGTGTATTGGGAAGACCCTTAAAACTTATAACTGGAGACATAGGAGAGTTTGAGGCAGAAAAAATATCAGCTGTTGGAGAAATGCTTATAGGGCGTGGTGTAGATTTGGTTATTACTGGATATACTGACGGAGGAGTGGATACGATGGTTTTCGGACAATACGATGTACCTTTTTTACATGGGGATACGATGCTGCTATCTACACAACCTGTTATGGAAAATCCTGAAAAATATTGGAATGTATTCCAATTCGATCCTAATGAGACATCTTATGGCTATGATGCTGTAAAGCTTTTTGGTATTCCTGAAAAGATGGGCTACGAAGCTCCAAACAAGAAAATAGCGATCATAGTTGCAGATTACGCTTACAATATATATGCTGCAGATATTCTTGAAACGAAAGCTATAGCCCAAGGTTACGACGTGGTTATTAAGGAGTTGGTCACCCTTGGTGGGAATTTAGAGTGGGGCCCTGTTCTTGCAAAAATCATGAAGGAGAAACCAGCCTTTGTAACTTTTTGGAGTTTAGATGCTGCTGATGGAGCCCGATTTATGCTCCAATGGAAAGAAAGAGTTATGGCTAATCCTATGGATACATTGGTTTTCATGCAGTATGTTCCTAATATTCCTGAGTTTCTCGACTTAGTAGGAAATGCTGCTGATGGGTTACTATGGGTAGTTAATATGAAACCTTATGGACCTGCTTATGAGGCTTACGAAGCAAGATGGATGGCAAAATTTGGAGCACCTGTTGGGGGTGCTTATGGAGGTTATCTCCGAGAGGCATTAGAGATTTGGAGAGAAGCAGTAGAAAGAGTCGGCGATGTAAAAAGGTATCGAGAAATTTGCACCAGCATAAAAGAATACCCTTATCAATGCAAGTTGAGTAACAATCTTATTGTCTTCGACCCTCACTATCAATGTGCGATACAAGGAGCGGGCCTGACGCCTGTTGTGTGGCATCAAATACAGAATGGAAAACACTACATGGTGGCCCCGGAAATCTGTAAAGAAGCCGAAATGGAGCTTCCTCCGTGGATGGAAAGTAAATAAATTTTTTAACATAATGAAGGAAGCTATGATGATTCATAGCTTCCTTCATTGAAGGAGTAGTTATATGGTTCTTAAAACAGAGGGGGTAAGCAAATATTTTGGGGACTTAAGAGCTGTTGATAATGTTGATTTAGAGATAGAAGAAGGTGAAATATATGGTATAGCTGGCCCGAATGGTGCAGGGAAAACTACTTTATTTGGTGTCATTTCGGGGTTATGGCCACCTTCATCCGGGAAAGTAATATTTAAAAACGATATTATCAGTGGACTTAAGCCATATCAAATTTGCCATAAAGGAATCGCGAGAACATTTCAGATATCAACTGTCTTCGCAACCTTAACTGTGCTTGATAATATAAAGATAGGGGCAGTCTTTGGCGCAAAAACAAAAAAACTAGATTCCTCTCATATAAATGAGATAATGGAGTTTTTAGGAATCCAAAATAAGAAGGATACTATAGCACAAAATTTGGAACTTTATACAATGAAATTAGTAATGTTAGCTGCGGCGTTAGCTACAGATTGTAAGCTTTTGTTATTAGATGAACCCATGGCTGGCCTAACTATAGCTGAAATAGATAACTTTCTACAAATTATTCGGAAAATGAATAAAGAATGGGGTATAACTATAATGATTATTGAGCATTTAATCGATACACTTATTGATATCTCTGACATGATTATAATCCTTGATGGAGGGAAGGTGATTTATAAAGGATTACCTGAAGAGTTAACCAAGGATAAAAAAGTAATAGAAGTCTATTTGGGGAAGGGAGAGGAATAATGTCTTTACTTGAGGTACATAAAATTAACAGCTCTTATGATAATATTCAGGTATTAAATAAAATTTCTTTAGAGGTTAATAATTCCGAAACTGTTTGTATCTTTGGACCGAATGGTCACGGAAAGAGCACCTTGCTTAAAGTAATATATGGCTTGCACCGCTCTTCCTCAGGCTATATAAAATATAACGGCAGAGAGATAACTAACTTGCCATCCTACGAAATTATTAAAATGGGAATAGTATATATACCCGAGGAGAGACATCTTTTCCCTGAAATGACAATAATGGAAAATCTTAATTTAGGTGCTTACAATCTTAACGCTCGGAAAGATATTAATAAAAATAGAGAATTTGTCTTTCATCTATTTCCAAGATTGAAGGAGCGAAAGAACCAGTTATGTTCAACATTGAGCGGAGGAGAAAGGCGCATGGTAGCAGTCGGAAGAGGCTTAATGTCTGCTCCTACCTTTTTAATACTGGATGAACCTTCGCTTGGATTAGCTCCAGTTCTTAAAAAGGCGGTATTCGAGAAAGTTCAACAAATTGTTGAAGAGGCAAAAATTACTGTACTTATAGTTGAACAAGAAATTGAATACGCACTAAAATTAGCTGATAGAGCTTATATGTTGAAAAAGGGTGAGATAGTATTTGAAAGAGAGAAAGAAAACTTAAATATTGAGGATATAAAAAAGGCATATTTCTAACTGTCAAAATAGCAGTTAAGTGAAATAACGCGGGTAAATTGAAGATTGAGGAATTTATACGCTTGCCGAAGGACATTTTCTGAAGGAGCCTTATAGCCGCCACCTTAACGAGGCTTCTGAGCGGAGGAAAAAGAAAGATTTACTGTTTGAGGAGCAGAGCGACGAGTTTAAATCTTTCCCGTAGCAAAGAAGCTGAGTAGAAATAATCCAAAGCGGATATACAGCGACAGAAGAAAATTGTCCTGAGGCGTATTTTGACTTCACATATGATATAAAAGAAAAGGGAGGGGTATGAAAAAAGATTATATTGACATTCAAGATTTTACTGCTGAGGAATTAAAAACCCTTATAGAGTTAACTGGTATTGTGAAAAAGGCAAGCAAAGAAAGAGCTTTATCTGATTTGCTTTACAAAGCTTCTTTAGCTATGATTTTTGAAGAACCCTCAACAAGAACGAGAGTATCTTTCGAGGTAGCCATGACTCAACTGGGAGGTCATGCTATTTATATGAAGCCGGGAGAGATTCACTTAGGAGCAAGAGAGACAATTGGGGATACGGCTCAAGTCCTGAGCAGAATGTGTGATGGAATAGAGGCAAGACTTCTAAAACATAAGGATATGGTTGAGCTTGTGAAGTATGCAAGTGTTCCTGTAATAAGTGGGCTCACTGATTACCAACATCCAGCTCAGTCTCTTTGTGATATATTTACTATATACGAAAACACAAGAAAGATAAAAGGAGTGAATCTAACATTTATGGGTGATAGTACAGAGAATTTCAATTCTCTGTTTCTTATCTCTACAAAATTAGGTTTAAATTTTTGTATGGCTTCACCTAAGAAATATCAGCCTAAAGAGATTATTCTTAATGAAGCTCTTAAGAATGCAAAGGAAAGCGGGTCAAAAATAGTTATTACTGAAGATCCGAAGGAGGCTGTTTTACATGCAGACTTTATCTACACTGATCTATGGTGGTGGGTAGGGCAGGAAGATGAGGTAGAGGAAAGAATGGCAGCATTTATGCCTAAATATCAAGTGAATGAGAAACTTATGAAGCTGGCACCACCACACGCTAAATTTATGCATTGTCTTCCTGCAAGTAGAAATACCGAAGTAACCGATAATGTAATAGACAGCGAACAATCTATCGTTTTTGATGAAGCAGAAAATCGCCTGCATACAGAGATGGCTTTATTAGTTGCTTTTATAGGGAAAACTCTAAAAGCTCGGGGAAAAGATAAAGAAAATATATATGATAAAGAGATAGATAGAGTAATGGAGAAGCTTTCTTGAGATATCAAGAAAGTAGAGTGTGTAACACAGCAGCAAACTTTATATGCCAACTTAAAAGATGCTACACATCTTCTAAGTCAGCATTTGTAAAAAAATCATCTTTAAGTAGAGAAGGAGGAGAAAGTGAGAAGTATTGAAGAGCTGGGAAAGGAATATAGAAAAAGGACGCCAAAATCTTTGGAGTGTTTTGAAAGAGCCAAGAAGAGTCTTCAAGGAGGCGTAGGGAGCAATTTTCAAGTTATTAAGCCATATCCACTGTTTGTTGACCATGCAAAGGGGAGTAAATTTTGGGACGTAGATGGTAATGAGTATATAGATTTTAATATGGCTTTTGGGGCGCTACTTGCAGGGCATGCACATCCTTTGCTGATTAAAGCAGCTGAAGAACAACTACCAGAAGGGACGCTATACTGTATGGCTATAGACGCTTCAGCAACTTGTGCCGAAGAGATTAAGAAACGCTTCCCTGTCGACGTTGTTAGATTTACAAACAGCGGAACAGAAGCAACAATGCATGCCATAAGATTAGCCAGGGGTTATACTGGTAAAGATAAGATTATAAAGATGGAGGGTTGTTACCATGGGATGCATGATTATGTCCTTCAGAGCGTGGGGCCTGACTTAGATGAAGCTGGTCCTGAGAGTTGCCCTACAACAGTGCCCATGTCCAAAGGGATTCCCAGAGAAGTTACGAAGATGACCGTAGCTGTTCCTTACAACAATATAGATATAATGAGAGATGCTTTAGAAAGAAATAAAGGTGAGGTGGCTGCAGTAATAGTAGAACCGGTAATGATGAATTGTGGATTGATTTTCCCTGAAGATGGCTATTTAGAGAAATTGCGTGAGCTTACCGAAGAGTATAATGTAGTATTGATTTTCGATGAAATAAAAACGGGATTCAAGATAGCACCTGGTGGAGCATCAGAATATTATCATATAAAGCCAGATTTAATTGCCCTCAGTAAATCTCTTGGCTGTGGTTTCTCCTTGGGCGCATTTGGAGGGAAAAAAGAAATTATGGAGCTTATAGGAGATGTTGCTCATGGAGGAACATATAATGCAAATCCACTTGCTATACAAGCAAGTATAACAGCTTTAAGGGATGTTATAAACAGGGAAAACCTTGAACGTGCTACAAAGCTTGAGGATAAATTAGCAGATGGCATCAGAAAGGTATTGAAGGATAATGGTATTTCGGGTTATGTTAATAGTATAGGTCCCTGCGGAATGGTTTTCTTTACAGAACATAAAATCTATGATTACAGGAGCTTCGTGAGATACTTTGATGAAGATAAACTTACAAAACTCTGGTTTGGATTGGTAAATAATGGAATATGGATCTCGCCTCTCCCAGACGAGCATTGGACCATTTCTGTGCAGCATACCGAAGAAGATATTGGGAAATTCTTGGAAGTTTTTCGAAAAGTTGCTTCTGATCTATGAAGTATACCAGCTTATATGAGTAGATAGAATTAACCTGGATTCGGCAATTCTTTTTACCATCCATTGGTCATATTGGAGACTATTCTCCGAGTATAGATGAGGGAGTTTGCCGAATCTGGGTTGAATATTATACCAGGGGGGATATAATGAAATTAGTCTTAGAACCGGAAAAATGCATAGGATGTAAGTTATGTGAGTTAGCCTGTTCAGCTAAAAATGAGAGTGTTTTTAATCCCCGAAAGGCTCGGTTAAAGATAATCAATCGTTATATAGAAGCAGGTAGAGAAGTAAAGGGGAAGTTTTGCACTTTGTGTAAGAAGTGTTTAGAGGTTTGTCCCACAGAAGCAATAACTTTTAATGGCAAATGGCTTACCGTTGATGATGAGCTCTGCTCAGGTTGTGGAGAATGTGTTGATGCTTGTCCTGAAGGGATAATTTTCTTAAATGATGAAGATAAGGCAGCTATCTGTAGCCTTTGTGAGGGCACTCCCTATTGTGTGGAGTGGTGTCCAAAAAAGTGCTTAAAACTGGAGGTGGAAGAATAAAAAGTTATATGGGAAAAGTATTAAGAGTAGAGCTTTCTTCTGGAAAGGTAGTAGAAGAAAAAACTAAAGAAGAATGGTTAAATAAATATTATGGGCAAAAGGGCCTTGGATTTCGCTATCTACTTGAAGATATTGACCCTACTATTGACCCTTTATCTGCGGAGAACGAGATTATATTTACCCCGGGCGTTTTTGCAGGGACTATTATCTCTTCCGGTGGGAAGTTAGCTATCACTTCTAAGTCTCCAGCAACGGGAACAATTACTGATGGCTCCGTAGGAGGCTCTATTGGAGCAGAGGTTAAATATGCTGGTTATGATGCCATTATAATTAAAGGAAAAGCTGAACACTTAGTATACCTTTATATCACTCCCAATAAAACTGAGATAAGAGATGCTGAGTTTCTTCGAGGGAAGGGAACCCATCAAACTGATTTTATATTAAAGAAGAAGTTAAAAGATGAAGAGGTAAAGATTATAAGTATAGGTCCTGCGGGAGAGAATTTAGTTAAAATTGCCTGTATGACATCTGAGCTTTATAGACAACAAGGAAGAGGAGGCATTGCCGCTGTTATGGGAAGCAAAAATCTTAAGGCAATAGCCATAAAGGGGTGGAAAGATGTAACTGTTTCTAACATCTCATCTTTTCTTAGAGCTGTAGGCGAGATCAACAAAAAGCATCTCCTCACCCCTGATAATAGTTGGACTGATTACGATGGAACATTAGTGTTTGGTGATTTTATGAATGATGGAGGAATATTACCTACACGAAACTTTCAAGCAGGAGTTTCTCCAACCTACAAAAGACTACATTCAGAAATGGTAGATAAAAGGAAAAAAGGTAACAAAGCTTGTTTTGGATGTGCCCTTGGTTGTGGTAATTATATCCAAATCGATAATATAGATTTAGAAGGACCGGAATATGAGACACTTAATATGGTGGGAGGCAATTGTGAGATTCTTGACTTAAAGACAATCGTTCAATTTAATAAAGCATGCGATGATTTAGGGTTAGACACTATTTCTACAGGGAATATAGTTGCTTATATAATGGAAATGAGGGAAAGAGGTATTCACGATTTTGGTATCTCTTTTGGAGATGTAGAAAATTATTTGAAACTCCCAGAAAAAATTGCTTATAGAAAAGGAATTGGGAATGAGCTTGCGGAAGGAGTGAGATTTTTATCTGAGAAATATGGGGGTAAAGAATTTGCTATGCATGTAAAAGGATTAGAAGTGCCCTCTTATGATCCCCGAGGTTCCTGGGGAATGGGATTAGCTTATGCTACATCTGATAGAGGAGCTTGTCATATGAGGGCGTTTCCAATAACAGAAGAGGTCATTGAAAAAACGGTGGATCCATTTACCTTTGAAGGGAAAGCAAAGCTTGTTATAGATGGTCAGCATTATAATACTGCAAAATTTAGTATCGGGATTTGTGATTTTTGGGCTTTAGATCTTAATCTTTTAGCGAGACTATTAAATATGGCTACAGGGAGCAATACAACTGAGGAAGATATGGCAAAAGGTGGGGAGAGAATTTGGAATTTAGGTAGAATATTTAATGTTATGGCAGGATTTCGTAGGAAGGATGATACATTACCCGAACGCTTCTTTAGTGAACCTCTTCCCGAGGGGCCTGCAAAAGGTAAAGTATTGCCAAAAAAAGAATTTGAGAAGACTCTTTCGGAATATTATCAGCTTCGTGGTTGGGATGAGGAAGGAGTCCCTTCTAAAGAAAGGCTCCAAGAAATAGAGGTAGATAAAGAAGTAATTGAAAAATTTGAAAGATATTTAAGTAAAGGGTAGACTGCTTTTGATGAGATTAAAACAAGGAAACTAAATGGAGCAAAGCCTTGATCTTATTTTGGCTAAGGGGAATGTAATAACTCTGAATGACCAACAGCTTCGAGTAGAAGCTGTTTGGTGTTGAAGGAGAAAGAATTGCTTAAGAAAAGGCTGGAGGTGAGAAAGGCTCCGAAGTATAATATTTGGCTACTATGAATGGAGGTTTATCAAATGAAGATAAAAATTAAATTTTCTATTTTTTTTAAAAATTTAAGCGGAGTGGATAAAACTGAGCTTCACCTCCATTCGGGTGGTACCGTAAAGGACCTCCTGGAAAAAATAGTTGAGGATTTTCCTAAACTCAAAAAATGGCTACCTGAATATGTATGGGTATTTATCAATGGAAAGCGTGCACAATTGCGAACTCAATTAAAAAATGATGACGAAATAGCCCTATCCCCTCCTGTAGCAGGGGGGGGATAAAATGCTAAGCGAAAAGGAATTAAGAAGATATGACCGTCAGATAATGATATTTGGAAAAAAAGCACAGGAGAAGTTAAAAAAAGCAAAAGTAGCTATCGTAGGAGTAGGAGGATTGGGATCACCTCTTAGTATATATTTAACGGTAGCAGGAATTGGATACTTGCTCTTAGTTGATGAGCAAAAAGTAAAGTTAAGCAATTTAAACAGACAAATTCTGTATGGGGAAGAAGATTTAAACAGAAAAGCAAAGTCTGTATCTGCTGAAGAAAAAC
>JAUVZS010000024.1:0-9415 GCA_030602435.1 Clostridia bacterium | reverse complement strand
CGCAATACGAAACAGGGAGGTCAATTTGCATTCCACTACTATATTAGCGGTGAGGGATAAAGGCAGGGTGGCTATCGGCGGTGATGGACAGGTAACCCTGGAAAATATAATTGTAAAACATAAGGCACAGAAAATAAGGAGACTTTATAAGGGAAAGGTACTGGCTGGCTTTGCCGGGGCTATTGCTGATGCTCTTACTCTCTTTGAGAAATTTGAGAAGAAAATTGAACAATATCAAGGGAATCTTCCTCGCGCTTCCTTAGAATTGGCTAAAGATTGGAGGCAGGATAAGGTACTGCGTCGGCTGGAGGCCCTGATGATTGTAACTAATAAGGAAAAATCTTTGCTCATATCGGGAAGTGGAGATGTGATTGAACCTGACGAAAGGGTGATAGCCATTGGCTCAGGAGCAGGTTATGCCCAAGCGGCGGCCCAGGCTCTAGTCAATCACACTAATTATCCTCCTAGAAAAATCGTGGAAATAGCCATGCATATAGCTGCTTCCATCTGCATTTATACTAATAATCAAATTAGCATTGAGGAATTGTAGGAAAGTGAATGGTGAGTGGTCATAGATGCTCGATTCTCGTAAAAGGGAGAGGAAAGAGAAGAGACGAAACTAAGACGAGTATCCAGTATCCAGTATCAAGCATCGAGTATCAAGAAAATTAACTAACCAGAGGAGTTGTAGAAATGAGGGAGAAATGGCTTACCCCTCCTACTATTGTAAAAGAATTAAATAAGTATATCATAGGACAGGATGATGCTAAGCGTGCTGTGGCTATTGCCCTGCGAAATAGATGGCGCAGGCAAAAGCTGCCGGCCAAACTTCGTGATGAGGTAGCTCCTAAAAATATCATTATGATTGGACCTACCGGTGTAGGAAAAACAGAAATTGCCAGAAGGCTAGCTCAACTAGCTCAAGCTCCTTTTCTAAAAATAGAGGCAAGCAAATATACCGAAGTTGGCTACGTAGGCAGAGATGTAGAATCTATGGTTAGAGATCTAACCAATGTAGCTGTACATACAGTACAAATGGAGATGATGAAAAAGGTAAGAGAAAAAGCAAAGAAATTAGCTGAAGAAAGACTCCTGGACATTCTTCTTCCCCTCCCCTCAAAAACCTTGTCCTCTCGTGAAGAAGAGGGAAGCCCTGAAGAGGATAAAAGAATAGAAAGGGCAAAGAAAACCAGAGAAAAGCTAAAGAGTAAATTAAAAAAGAAGGAATTAGAAAATAGACTAATCGAGATAAGGGCAACAGAGAAATTTGCCCCCATGATAGAGATATTTAGCAGCGCCGGGGTAGAGCAGATGGGAATGAACTTTCAGGATCTACTAGGAGATATGCTGCCCAAACGCCCTCGAGAAAGAAAAGTCCCCTTAAAGGAAGCTCGCCAGATCATCACCCAGGAAGAGGCTCAAAAACTTATAGACAAGGATAAGGTTATCGAGAAAGCTACCCATCTAGTAGAGAACTCGGGAATAATATTTGTGGATGAGATAGATAAGATTGTGGGAGGAGGGGGGAAAAGTAACATAGATGTCTCCCGAGAGGGAGTACAAAGGGATCTTTTGCCAATTGTAGAGGGAACCACAGTCACTACTCGCTATGGGGCTGTTAAGACCGACCATATTCTTTTCATAGCTGCAGGAGCTTTCCATACTGCATCTCCTTCCGATTTAATCCCCGAACTTCAGGGTAGATTCCCTATCCGCGTAGAACTGAATAGACTTACTCAGAAGGATTTTGAGAAGATTCTAATTGAGCCTAAAAATGCCTTGATAAAGCAGTATCAAGCCCTGATGAAAACAGAGAAGATAAATCTTACTTTCGAGGACAGTGCTATCAAAGAAATCGCCCTCCTGGCCTCTTTAGTAAATGAAAGAACAGAAGATATTGGAGCAAGAAGATTATACACTATTATGGAAAAGCTCCTCGAGGATATTAGCTTCAGAGCTTCTGATATAAAGCGTAAGTCCTTTACTCTTGCCTCCAGCTACGTTAAAGAGAGATTAAAGAATATCGTGGAGAGTGAGGACCTTTCCCGCTATATTTTGTAAAACTTGTATCTTGTTGTTCCCGCATCGTATCTCGGCAATTAAACTTTCCAATATATCCCTCTTATCTTTTTCTCTTTCCCCATATTGTTTAGTACACCGGTACAGGAATGCGTCTTTTGGGTTTAAGTTTCCCTTGGATAGCTTGGTCCATTCGTTCAGCCACACTGCCCGGGATCCAGATTTCTCCACATTGATCACAGGCCTGGACGGAGACATTTTCAAAGAGGTAAAGATGTCCCCCTACCAAGCGATCAATGGATGTTTTTTGTTTGCGCAGCTTTCCACCACACACTGCACACAAAGAATCTTTCATGGTATTTTCTCCCTTCTAGTTTTAGGATCTAGCCATTTAGCTGGGTCCAGCCAATGGACGGTAATGATATGAACAAGTTCTCCCAAAGCACAGAGGATATAAAGAGGCTTACCATTGCGAACGTAGCCGAGAATAAGACAGCTCGGATAAGGAGAATCCTTCGGATAGGTTTCGATGACTTTTCCTTTAGCGATTACTTCTTTAATCTCATTGAGAGAAATGCCTCGACTATCACAGCGTCTCTGACAATGTCTAGTAATTCGATATTTTTCTTCATTGAATCTTTACCGAATTTGTTTAATCATAACTTCTTTCTTGTTACTTTCTGTCGCTAAGCCTACCACATCTTGAGGGGGTAGTCAATACCTCTTCGGTTACATAACGCGGGACCCTTGAAACTTCCTCAAAAATAAGTATAATAAAGAAGAGGAAGATTTCAAAAGCTCTTTCTGGCGCCGGAGAAGCCCTTGAAAATTCTCACAAGAAGAACTGCCGAATCTAGAATAATAATAGGTCAATGAGCAGGTATATAATTAGAACCAAAGAGAACAAAACATATCTGCTGGGGATAGAGAAAGAAACTAAACTCCTGGGCTATATAGGATGCGATTTTATACTAAGGGGGGGAAAGCTGCCTCTATTAACAGAAGTAAAAACTCCTCAGAGAATAGAGGGCTATGTGGAGACATTCTACCCCAAAGAGAGCTGTATTAGAGTTTATAACAGCAAGAAAGAGGAGGTCGCTTATTTAGAAAAGTCCGGTAGATTAAGAATCGATGGAGTTTATCTGTCTTTCAAGAGATTATCCAAAAACGAGACGATTGTTGAGGAAGAAAAGGAAAAAGGGAAAAAACTTGGAGACAAACTAGAAAAATTAGGGTTAACTCACTCATATCTCCTCAACGATTCAGAAGTTAAAGGGAAAATTTATTGTTTTAGAAAAGGCAATGATATATCAACACTTCTCTCGGTGAGTACAAAAACTCCATCTGGTATAGAAGAACTTCTGCGCTTTATTCCATTAGCTATCTCAAAAAGGGTCTTTGAGCAGGAATTTATAAGAAGATTTATTGGAAACTAATCCTGTACCCACAGGGGAGAGGGAAAAAGTAAATCTTGCTTTCTCGGGTGAGGGGAAAAGAATCGCAAAAATCGCATATCATAGGTAGTATAGCACAATGAAGATAAAAGAGCTCGATGATGAGTTAGGTAAAGGAATTGGAGGATATCTAGATGGAAGATTTTTTGAAGTGAGAAATCAGACTGGTTTTCAATCAAGAATCTATGGAAATAATGAGAGCTCTAATGCTATCGTACTGGTTGAACACAAAAATAGCGAAAAGGCTTACCATTACTTTAAAGTATTAACTGATAGGGTCAATTATCTTTTTGAGGTGAACATCAGAAACAAAAAAGAGGATTTTATACGATATCTAGACAGAGGTTTTGAAAAGGAGTTCAGAAGCGGCAAAGCAAAAATTAATCCCCAGCAAAAAGGAGGAGAGGAGCTGAGAAAATATGCCAGCAGGCGAGTTATAAAATATGGTGTTTTAACAGAAGCGCTTGGTTGGATTGCTATTATTGCCAGTACTTACTCAAATCCTAAAATTACTGCCGTGATTGCAGGATTCTACTTTGTCTTTGGGGATGTTATCTGTGGAGCGATAATTCCCTGGCTAGCTGATTGGGGCAGGTTCACTTCCCCTTTTTTCCAAATAGGTGCATATCCTCTAGAAAAGTACTTTTTCAAAAAATATGCGGCTTTAGATAAAAGCCTATTGGCTCATTTTAGAAAGAAGAGTATAAAGTTGAAAAAGCTGGAAGAGGAATTCGATAAAACATTGGACGTAGGAAGAAAATCTATTTTAAGCCACCACTTAATACGAGAGAGCGAGAAAATAGCTAGAGAGTGGGAACCAGTAGTTCTATCTTTCGCAAAATCTGAGGACCTCAAGGCAGTTATCGTTGGATACAAAGGTACATATCAGAGTTCTTTTGCTTTCTCTAATTATCTTATTAACGGAACAGAGCCCAAAGAAGAAGATCTTGATATATGGCGTGTTGAGATAAAAGAACCGCGAGAAATAGGAGAAGAGGCAGATTTTGATAGGGTATGGGAAGGAAAGAAAGTAGAGGAGGACGAAGGAAAGGAAGCAGAGGAAAGGGAGAAGGTAGAGAAAAAAGAGGAAAACGCAGAAGAAGAGAAGGAGGAGAGAGTAAAGGAGAAGAAAGAGGAAGAAACAGGGGAAGGGAAGGAAAATAAAGGCAGCGAAAAAAAAGGAAACAAATGAATAGATATATGGTGGAGTTCAAGAAAGACAAAAGAGGGGAAAGTGCCCTAATTATACCCCTTGCCGGAGAAAAGACAATAAAAGTAGATTTTGTGGGCCTGGAGGAGGAAATCTATCTCCCTGTTTATTATAATATAAACCTCATTGAAGGGGCAAATTGTAGAAGAATAGGTAAGTTGGGCGCCTGGATAGCAGAAAATTACCCTCTTGAGGATTATCATCTAAGGACAATAACTCAAAACAAAACGACACTTTTCTCTTTCAAGGATAGAAAAACAGCTATTCTTAAATCACCTTCAAACAATTATGATATAATAACTATTGATAAGGGTAAGCTGGGTAAAAGGCGAAGGGAAAAGTTAGAAAAGAACGGCTTCTTTAAAGGATACGATATAAAAAGAAATGTGCCCATAGGCAGTTATTACCTTTTCAGGCGAGAGAAAAAAATTAGGGGTCTTCTGGAGCTTGAAACTGGCTTTGAGTATACAGATTTTCTTTCTTTGTTTGTATTAGATAAAATACTGGATGAGTTGAAAGATAAAAAGGCTAAAGCCCTCGAGTCTATTGAGGCACTAGAAGAGATAGAGGAAGGGAAATATAGCAATTTTATTCTTTCAAACTACCCCATCAATAAATTAACAGAAGCTGTTGAATATATAGATCAAAAAGGGGAGTGGGAAGTATTTTGTGAGCTGGTAGATAAAGGAAAACCCATTTTGTTAAATGGCCCTACTGGATGTGGCAAAAGCACTATGATTAAGTGGTATGCTTGCATAAACAATATACCTTTTTATATGGCTCCTACCGGTAACAGAGAAACAACAATGGATGATATAGTAGGTTCATGGGTTCCTGCCGATCCTAAACCTATAAAGGCGCCTGGAGCCTTAACTCTGGCTATGGTTCATAACGGCATCTTTTACTTTGAGGAGATAGGCCCTGTAGATCCAGGTGTCTTGTATGGACTGCATGGTGTCCTGGATGATAAGAAAATAACAATTCAATCACAGTACGGTTTTGAAATTATTGAAAGCGGAGAAAATTTCAAGATGATTTCTTCTGGTAATCTAGATTCCAGATATACACCTATTGAGCTCAGCGACGCTTTTCTGGAAAGGTGGGCCCAAATTAAGGTTGATTACCCGGATAAAGAGGGTACCATCAATATACTTAAATCAAGAGCGCCAGGACTAGATGACAAAAGAGCCATTCTCATAACCGACCTTATTTTTGATTTCAGAAATATCCTTGTCACCTACAAAAAGGATATGGGTTTAAGGGGAGCGGTTGAGATCTCACAGGCATCTTTGAATAGCAAACAGTCGCTTAGAAAGCTGATAGAGGTACATATGCTTAATCCAAAAACAACTTATGAAAGTAACCAGACATTATATAAGAAGCTATTGGAGAAGGTTAATAAAAAAATAGGAAAATAAGGGCGAACAATGGCTATTTGTAAAAAAATAGAGGCTGAGTTAGAAAGGGTGATAGATTTTAGAATAGGGGATGGAGCCAGTGAAAAACATAGGCTTGTTTTTGAGAAAAAACCCTTATTATCTCCCCTTGCTGGCCCGGTTATTTTTACTGAGGGGGAAAAGATACACTTGCCAGCTCAATTTAACCTTGCCCGGGCTGATTCTGATAACGAAACCATGATTGCCAGTGCTGTAAGACATGAGTCAGACCATATAAAGGAATTCATTGAATTACATAAGGAATTGTATGCCCCCGAGCCATACGAGGCTAAATCTATAAATCGATTTCTGGAAAATTTTTTCCTCAAGCACCAATTTAGAGAAAATCCTACCCTTGCTCATGAGATCTTTAACATTGTCGAAGACAACCGAATAGATCACAAGGCTAGAGAAGAATTACCGGGACTGGCACGTTTTTCCAGGGAAAAAGAAAAACCTATTTACCTTCATAGAAGACCAAGTCCCAAATATCTGATGAAAAAGGGAAAAGAGTTGGATGCTTTCAGA
The DNA here is from genome assembly GCA_030602435.1 of Clostridia bacterium. Classification (GTDB taxonomy): domain Bacteria; phylum Aerophobota; class Aerophobia; order Aerophobales; family AE-B3A; genus JAUWRC01. The sequence continues at coordinate 2,768 of JAUVZS010000024.1, read as the reverse complement.
GAGCTTTTCTTGCAAAAAACCTTGCTCGAGGAAACTGTTGATGGGACAGTTCCTAAATATGAGAATCTTTTAAATGAATGCGTGAGTATAGCACGAGATGCAGAAGATAAAGATATTCATGCTTCTCTTGAGGCAACAGAAAAGATATATGCTAAGTTCAAGGAAAATTTTGATATAAAGCAACCCATGCACCAGCTTCCTTCTTTTGCCGGTAGAGACCATGATAAGCTGTCCCCGGGGCTGCCTAGAAAATATAGAGGTTATATAAAACCAAGAGAGGGAAGAGGAGAAAATAAGAAAGAGCGAGAAGGAAAGCAAAAAGAGAAGCAGCAAAAAGAGGTAGGAAAGGAAAGCCTAGAAAAAGAGGAAAAGGAGAGGAGGGAAGATAGAAGCAAAGATAAAGAAAAGAAGAAATTTTCCAGGGAAGAATTAGAAAAAAGAATCCCAAAAAAAGATAAAATCAGCTATTGGCCAGGCACTGGTCCCTTCCCCAGGATAATACCGAAGCCCAGCCGAGGTGTGAATTTAACCAGACCCGAAAGCTCTGAGAGCGACATCGAGAAAGCACATAAGGTAATAAATGAGTATAATGGAGAGATCAGAGCTATCGAAAGCTACTTTAAAAGATTAGAAGAAAGATACAGAGGGAAAAAGAAAGCGAGGAGAGGAGAAGAAATTAACATAAGAGAATATATTCAGGTAGAGTTAGAACATGAGGCTACAGGAGTCAGGCCAGCCAAAAAAATATTCAGGAAGAGAACGAGCAGCAGGAAAAAAGCGGCCTGGGCTATGTTAGCAGACATAAGCTCTTCTACACGTTTTGGATTTGGATACCAAATAATTGATTATATTAAAGATGCTTTATTGATTCAGGGCGAAGCATTAAACTATTCTGGTTATCCCTTTGGTATTTTTGCTTTCCATTCAGGGGGAGTCTCATTCAAGGAAATAATGAATTATAGGGATACAGTTCACATAATAAAGGACTTTAAGGAAGACTACACCGAAGAGAGTAGAGGAAGAATAATGTCCTTATGCCCCTATGGGGGCACACTAATGGTCAACGCTATAGAATATATTGCTGCCAATCTAAAAAAAGTAGAAGGAATACCAAAGGGTCTTTCCATCATAACCGATGGAGAACCGGACACTCCACAAACAGTAAGAGATGTTCTTAAAAAATTACAAGAAGAGGGAATTCTTCCTTTCTTGTTTGTTATTGGATCCGAACATGAGAGGTGCGCAAAATTTCTTATAGATGATTATGTAATTATAAAGAGGGATAAGCTGGCTGAGCTGCCCAACGAGGTCCTCAGAATATTCACTACCTACGGAATCTTAAAATAAGCCTCAGGACATTTCCTGGGTTAATATGCTCGGGTAAATAGCTTTGGCTATTTAGCCACTTTTCTTCTGTCGCTGTATAGAAGCCTTGGATTATTTCTGCTCGGCTTCTCACTTCGGGAAAAACACAAACTCGTCACTTCGTTCCTCAAACAGTGTGTTTTTCTTCCTCCTCCGCTTGAAGCCTCGTTAAGGTAGCTTCTCTAAGGCTCCTTCAGAAAATGTCCTTCGGCAAGCGTATTTAAATTCCTAAGCCGTAAAATAAGGAAGAAGATTCTATGAACCGCAAGAAAATAGGGTTAGCCATAGTTTTAGGAGCTATAGTCCTCTGGGCTTTGTCAGGGATTTATATCGTTCATCCACAACAAGAGGGAATCGTAAGACGCTGGGGAAGATATTATGCCTCCAAAAGTCCGGGGATATACTATCATATACCCTGGCCGGTGGAAAGGGTAGATAAACCAGAAATAGCCAAGATTCAAAAGATGGAAATTGGATATAAAACTATAAAGGCCGGACCACCAGCCGTTTATGAGAGTATCGAAGAAGAGGCCTTGATGCTAACCGGAGATACGAATATAGTGGATCTCTGGTTTATCGTTCAATATAGAATTAAGGATGCTAAAGATTATCTTTTCAATGTTAGAAATGTCAAAAAGACAATAAAAGACGCTGCAGAGGCGGCAATGAGACAGACTATTGGAGACAGAGGCGTTGATGAGGCACTTACAGTGGGAAGAGAGGAAATTCAAGAGGCAACGGCGAATCATTTGCAAAATATTTTAGACTTATATAAGAGCGGTATCTATATAGTTACGGTGAAACTACAGGATGTTCATCCTCCTGGTGAGGTAAAAGAGGCATTTGAAGGGGTTGCCAGTGCCAGAGAAGCTAGGGAACGATTGGTCAATGAGGCTCTGGGAGAGTATAACCAGGAAATTCCTAAATCCCGGGGAGAAGCAGAGAAGACGATAAGAAAAGCAGAAGCATATGCCGTAGAAAGAACAAAGCATGCTCAAGGTGAAGCAGAAAGGTTTTTGCGAAGATTAAAGGAATATAGAAAAGCCAAAGAGGTAACCAAGGATAGACTTTATCTAGAAACAATGCAGGATATCCTGCCAGAAATCGAAAAGATTGTCATACCTGAGGGTGAGGAAGGACTTCTAAAGTTCTTGAATCTCAGGGAAAAAGGACTAGAATGATATCTCGTATTGCGTCGTGCGTGATGCGTATTGCGTATAGTTCCCTCTCCCCTGTGGGGAGAGGGAAAAAGCACATCGTGCTTTTTCGGGTGAGGGGGAATTAACCAATGAAGATTGCTGAATCCAGATTTATGATACTTGAAGGCATAATACTCGTGACATGACTTCTAACGCTTAACTCTGCTGTTTACACTGTCAATGAAATAAACCAGGTAGTTATCA
>JAUVZS010000256.1:0-2878 GCA_030602435.1 Clostridia bacterium | reverse complement strand
GAACCGTAAGAAGAAAGATTTACCTTCTTTTTGAGAGTTTCTTCATTCCGAGAATTATTTATAAGAATCCAGAATTCTTTTACTTCAGGAATTTCCCACTTTCCTTCCTGTTTTTCTCTTACTATACCCTTTAGGTGAACTTGTTCTCCTGGTCGATAAAGACCTCTCTCTGTAAATAGATAGCCAGTGAGTTCCTGAGGGAGTGGTTGCCAGTCATAGGAGATCCCAAACTGATAAGGAAAGATTCCCGTTCCCCAATCAGAATTAATAACCACAGTATCCTCTCCTCGCCTAACCAAAACCCACTGACGAGGTTTTTCTCCTTCTTTTTTAGCTTTTATTCCCAGAGTTTTCCATCCTGGTGTAGACACTAACCCTCGGGAATCAGTCCTTCCTTTCCAGAAAACCTTGTTGAAATCATCTCTTATTTCTACCAAGGCTCCCTCTATGGAAGCAGCGTTTTTAAGTTCTGTCACCCAGATAAGGTTATTTTCAGAAGAAAATTTAGCCGTAATTCCTATTTCTGTAGCCTGAATAAAAACTCTTTTATATCTATTATATTCCTCTACTTCAGGAATAAAAAGTTCTGCAAAGATGGCGCCGTATTTCTTTTGCTCTAAGATATCCTTAATTTTTATAAAATCTACTACCCCCTGATTCCGAGCTCCTTCTATTTTCCATTCTTTACTTATATCAAGGAAATCCTCTATATCTTTAATTTCTTTACCTGGCCAGAAAATTCCTTCTTTTGAAAGCAGGGGAATAATCTCATTCACTTTAAATGACCTGGCTCGAAATCCTACTTTACTTATATTCATAAAAGTGACCGGATATAAAAGACTTCCATAAGCTTCAAGAACTGCCCACCCCGTAGACATAGAAACCCAGGGAAAATAAGGGCCAGTGGTAAAAATAAAGTTTATCTTTTCCGCAAGAAAATTTCCAAATCTATCTTTTAGATCAGGAGAAAGAGTAACCGTATAAACAGTATCAGGCTCAAGATTCAAATATAAGTAAATGTGAGAAGTAGAATAATCCGATTCATAATAATATTCAGGTATTTCCACCTCAGGCTGAAAAGAGATTTTCGTAGCTATTTCCCTGTAAGAGACAGGATTACTAAAATTAAGGACTATATATTCTCCGGGACTACTAAGATGAGGCTCCTTTATACCTGAGAATCTAAAAAGTCCATAAGTGGAAAAACTAAATTTGTAATTTTTGGACATCCCTAAAGGGCCTTCTATTCCCGGAAGTTCTTTAAGAACATTTACCTGGTAAAAATAACCAGGTTTAAGTTTTTCTTCAGGCTTTAAAAGAAGAATTTCTCCTTCCTTAGCTCGAAGACTTTGCTCATCTATCTCTTTTTGAGTCAAATATCTCAAATTGAAAGGAAGAAAAACTTTTGTTCCTTCAGGGCCTCTTCCTGTAAGTTCCAAAAAGTCTCTTGCTTCTTCTAAAGGTATCTTCTGATTGAACTGAAGGATTATTACTTCATTCAAATTAATCCATTGAATTTTATCTTGGGGCCAGTGGTAAATTAGCTTTGGTCGGGGAGTTTCCAAGGACCAGGAAAAATCTTCTTTTAAAACTTCTCCGGAAATCGAGGAAATGCCCCTGGGTACAATAAAAGTAAAATTAGTCCCGTAAGGTAACCTGCCTTTTTCGGGGAGAAAAACTAAAGTACGTGTTCCCATCCAGCGATACTTTCCGGAAACCCTGGGTCTGATGAGGAGAGGACCTGTCCCTTCTCCCTGGGGAAGTTCTTGGAGGGAGACCATGGGCTGGTTAAAACTAACAATAATAGCGGAGGTTTCTCCAATATTCTCTGTGGGACCTCGAGGGGCAACCGAAAGAATCTTGACTTCCTCAGCAAAGACAGAAGAATATCCCCATCTTGTAAGAATAAAAAAAACCAACATTCCTACCAGAGATACTATCTTTTGTTTTCTTTTAAGCATTTCCTCTTCTCCTTACCCTTCTTCTCCAAAAATTTATTTGACCAATACCTAACTAAAAAAAAGAATATCCACACAACAACACCAAAAGAGACGAATACCAATAATAAGACTAACAATATTGTTTTCATTTTCTATCTTCTGTAACTTTAAGGTCGAAGCTTATAGACTGCTAAAATTTCCCCAAAATAAACTCTATGGTAATCTCCTTGCAGATAGTACTCGGGCGGGATGTCCGAGAATAACTCTCCAGGGACAACATCATTTTTATGGACTACTTGACACTCATAGCTAATAGAACATTCTTTGATGATAGGACACTTAACTTTTTTTCCAGGTATAGCAGTGAGATTTTTTTCCTTGAATTTGTCGTGGTTTCTACCGGATACTGTACCGCAAAACGAAACTGCTTCCTCCATTCCAGGAGTAGGAATATTTACCGTAAACTCACCATTTTTTTCTATTAATCCATAGGTATAACGGGATGGTCTAACCAGTACACAAAATACGGGTTTACCCCAGATAATCCCTGCCGTTCCCCATCCTATAGTCATGACATTAAATTTATTCATATTACCGGATACAAGGAGTAATCCCAGATTATTCATTATTCCAAATGTTTCCTTTAGATAGTGAGTAAAGCTTGTATCTACTTCCCTCATCAATTCCTCCTTTCTTTTGTTAGTCCTGTCTAACTAGCCACTTGTTCTACTAATTGTGCTTTCTTTATGATAATGCTTCCTGTTTTGATTAGTAATTGCGAAAAGCTAGTTTTTATCTTAGCTGAAAAGTAAGGAGTGTCAAAAAAAGAGGTTCACAGAATTTGGGCATTAACAGCACTAACAAACAAAAAAGCCTTTCTTATTTGACATTTCAAAGGCTATAAAAGAAGGGATTAACCATTATCCCCTCGAACTATC
>JAUVZS010000096.1:0-5590 GCA_030602435.1 Clostridia bacterium | reverse complement strand
AGCAGCAATGATAGAGGTTCTACAGAACCAATAGAATAGATGAAAAAGGTTAAGTTTTTACTTTGGCTGCCAGGTATGCTTTTAAAAAAGAATCAGAGTAGATATGTTTATTCTGGATTAATTCGGTAGTGATGGCAGCATTTACGAGGTCTGTGTCGGTAACATCACATATAGCTGCATTTAGTCCTGCCTCGATAGCCATGGTCAAAAAAGTCCTATTGATTAAACTCATCTCTGTAGTTTGGGAAGAGATGTTGCTTAACCCGACTACTATGTGGGGGGAAGGGTCAGAGAGAAGCTTGAATTGACGAATAGCTTCCAGAATATGGCTAGCCTGAGATTGGAGAAACTTTAAAGGCATAACTACCGGGTCTAAAAATAGCTTTTCAGGGGAGAGGCCCTTTTCTATGGCAGCGGTAAATATTTTTGCTGCCAGCTCTACTCTTTTATTTGCATCCTTGGGACTTCCTGTCTCATCCATACAGACTCCTATAAGAGAAGCTCCATATTTGACAGCTAAGGGAATAATCTCTTCTAGTTTTTCATCATGAGCAGTGGTGGAATTAATTAAAGGAGGTTTTTGACAGATTTCTAAAGCCTTCTTGATAAATTCTACTTTATTACAGTCTATAGAAATAGGAGTCTCTACTGTCTCCTGAACAGCCTCTATCATCCAGAGAAAATCTTCTACCTTATTAGAAACAGCTCCTATATTTACATCAAGATAGTCTGCCCCTGCCTCAGCCTGTCTTTTAGCCCATTTTTTTAGTACAGTTTTGTCTTTTTCTCCTACGGCCCGTTGAATATCCTTAAATCCTCCATTAATTCTCTCTCCTATCAAAATCATCTTTTTTCTCCTTCGTATTGTTAAATATTGTAAAATGAAATTTGTCTTTATTGTAAAGTATTTTGTATATTTATTGTAAAGCTTGTGAAATGCTTCAGACTATTAGTTTATTAATATATTTTTTTACCTCTTTCACCGCTTTAGGATGGCGCATTATGAGTATATCTGTCCCTGCCAGAAGGTAAACATAAGCAGTGGTTGCCTCCCAGAGAGGGCCTCTTTCTTCCTGAGAGCCCCACTGGGGAACCTCGTTTTGGCTAACTATTGCTTCTTTAGCTTTCCATACTTCTTTGCCTATATCACAGAGGATGGGCATAGCCCACATCTTATCTCCACTAAGACCTGCCAGGCGTCCTCTTTCCATAATGGAATAGACATATTCTATCCCATATCCCAGGGCACCTGAGGTGGGATAAATAACAATGTCTTCAGCATCAAGTCCCAGGTCAGTAGCCAGGATATTGACCTGTTTAGCGATGTTAATATCTACAGGAGATTCAGCAATTAACTTATGGCCGTCGGCTTTACAAAGAGCAACTAAAGTTTTATAGTTATCCTCGGTAATTGAACCAAGAAGGCATCTTTCTCCTGCTGAGACCTCGCTGCATTTAGGAAGTACTTCATTGTCCTTATCATCGTTTCCGCAGCCCCATATAATGAGGGGAACGCCTGTTGTTTCCAGGACAGATTTAACCGCTGTTGCTGCCTCCTCCGGACCTTGATTCTTTCCATCTGGGTCACACCCGGCTAATCGCAGGCAAATGAGGTCAGCTCCAAATTCCTCTACGCATTTCTTTGCCCATTTACCAGGATTATCCCATACATCTGAGAAGTACTTACTTAAAAGAGGATGCCAGTCCTCAGGAACTATGTCCAGAATTTCCATGGCCACTACTGGCCGATGAGGAATTTCTCCTTCAAAATGAAGAAAAGGTAGAGTAGTAGACCCTCCTACACTTATGGTATGAGTCCGCGTACCTCCTCCTTCTTTTGCAGCTCCTATAGTAACAGTGTTAATAGGATTGGCCCACTTTTGTTTAACATCGGGAATAGTCATTTTCTTATCCCCTCCTTATTATTCAAACAACGGCTTACAGCTTTTTCGCCAGTGAGGGAAATTTTGCCAGATCCGTATGAGGTATAAATTTAGCAGAGATGAATTCATCCATATACCCGGGGTTGGTAATTAAATCATAATAAGTAATTTTTTTAGTAATTTCATAACTTCTTTCCAGAGCTTCTCTAGAAAGAAGAGCCATCTTTGCTCCCATTATAGAGGTATTTCCTACAAACTGAACCTTATCCGGAGAAATGTCGGGGATAAGTCCTAAAACCAGAGCTTTTTCCTTATTAAGGTAATTCCCAAAACCTCCAGCTAGATATAGCTGCTCTATTTCCTTTATTTCTAGATCCATAGATTTAACTAATATATCAGCTCCGGCAAAAATCGCTGCCTTGGCTCTTATTAAATTTTCAATATCCGCTCGGGTCAAGACTATAGCCTCGCCAATCTGGGTTTCAGAGGCGGGAACAAGGATAAATTCTAATTCTCCGTTTTTTTCTCTTATTCGGCTGCTCGCCTCAGGACTTAACTTTGCTGACCGGTTAATAAAACCAGCTTTGAATAACTCCGCCATGACATCAATTAAACCCGACCCGCATATTCCCTTAGGTTTGACTCCTCCAATAGTGGAATGCTTAACTTTTCCATCTGCTAGGATCTCTACTTTCTCTATAGCTCCAGCGGCGGCTCTCATTCCGTGTTTCACTCCACTCCCTTCAAAGGCTGGCCCGGCAGAAGCAGCGCAGCAAACCATCCACTCTTTACTTCCCAGTACGATCTCTCCATTAGTTCCAATATCTATGAGCATAGTAAGAGATTTTGTCTCGTTAACACCTGTAGCCAGAATACCAGCCGTTATATCTCCTCCCACCCAGCCACTTATACTGGGAAGAGTGTAGAGAAGGCCGCGGGGGTTAATTTTTATCCCCACCTCAGCCGCCCTGATAGGGGGAGGAGAGGTACAGGCAGGAATATAAGGCTCGCGTCTAATCTGAGAGGGATCCAGACCCAAAAGAAGATGAACCATAGTGGTGTTTCCTGCGCAGACCAGGGTCATAACATCGTTTAATTTAATTTTATTCCTGGAGATAAGAGTGGAAATGAGATTATTTATATCATTTACAATAGCTTCTCTTAATTTGTCAGGACCTTTTAGTTCGGCGTATATTATTCTTCTGGTCACTTCCTCTCCATAAACTCGTTGAGAGTTGTAAGTAGCTTCGGCGTCTATTGTCTGTGAATTATTTAAATTCACCAAATGGACTACTACAGTGCAGGTGCCTACATCTACAGCCAGACCATAACTTTCTTTTGTAGTATCTCCTTCCTCTATCTGGATGACCTCCGTTGTTTTTCCCCTTATTCCTATGGTGGCTGTTACTTTTCCTTTGCTTTCTCGCAATATTTTAGGCAGGATTCTGAGGACTTTTAAGCCAGATTGCATAATGGGAATCTTGCGTTTCCGTCGGATTTCTCTGTAAAGGCGCAGATGGTCAGCAAGGTTATCTTGAAGAGTGGTTTTAGGCAGCTCAAGGTATAGCTTTTGCACCAGGGGATCGTATTTGAAAAAGGTTTTTTCTTCAGCTTGAGGATAAAGAGCCCTAAAACGCTGGGCGTCTTTATCAACAAGGATTTTTTCTTTTTCAGCCCGGGATTCAGCAGGAACCTCAACCTCCAGGTCTCCTTCCGCAGTAGTCTGGCAGGCTAAAACATATCCTTTCCGGATTTCCTCTCTACTTAAAAGGGTGGTGGGATTGGCTTTAATATTTCCTTTTTTTATAATGAGACGGCACTTACCGCATATTCCATCTCCTCCGCAAATACTACTAATATAGACTCCTGCCTGAGCCCCCGCCTCTAATAAGGTTGTATCTTTATCTACTTTTACTGTTTTACCTGAGGGCTGAAAGGTTACCCTCACCTTTTTCTTTTCCATTTAGTTTACCTTCCATTCATTTTTAAGAAAAGCAGGAATTCTTGCTGCTTCCTCAGGACCTACTAGTACCTTCCAGCCAAAATCTTCTTCCAGTTCAGCCCGAAAGACAGCTACCAGCCCAGGAATTATTACAGAGTTATGGCCTACTTTCTCTTTAACTTTTTGTTCTTCTAAGGTCTTACCAATTTTCTCTGCGGACCATTTGTCTCCCGCATAAGCATTAAGTACTCCTAAGCCTTCTGTCTCTACTACAGAGATATAAGTTGGTATCTTACTATTAGTTACCTCTCCTTCTACAGTAAAGTAAGTGAGGGAAAAATTAGTAGTTACGATGAGGGGAGAGTTTGAGCTTACTCCTCCGATTTCATAGAGCTTAGCCTCAACGGCGTTGGGAACCTGAGGGTCGGTGTAGATATTCTGTCTTACAGTTAATAAAGGAAGAATTTGCCACTTTTTCTTTCCTTCTATTACCAGGATACCCCCATATTTACAGATATAGGTAGTTGCCTGGCCAACTTCCTGGAAAGAGTCTTTTTCCGTAGTGAAAGTAATGGTTGGATAACCAAGGGGGCGAAACTTCTTCTCCAGGGCTAATCGCCTGCTTCTGGTTAAATCCTGGAGGGTATCCATTGCTCTATCAGAATCTATGCTAAGGACAATATCCTCTACACCGAGCTTCTTAATTTCTGCGGTACGCTCAGCTAATTCCTCTAAATCTTTTCCCTCAACACAAAGAGGACACCTGTATTTCTTAGCTAAAGAAGCCATCCCCTCATAATTTTCTTTGTTGGCAACATAAATAAGGGGATTCCCCTCACTAGAGACGCCGAGGGCAGCTTCTATTACTTCTGGCTTAGGACTGATAAGGATGAGAGGAAAATTTGATTTCTCTTTTACTTTTCCTACCAGTCGGGCATATTCTTCCGCGCTGACTCCCGTGTGCTCAATGGCTATTAGATTTATGCTGATTTCCTCGCCTACTCGGGTGAACTTCAAACCATTGATTTCCTCTACCTCTTTATCTATTTCTCCCTCTCTTAGATTATCTTTGAGTTTAATAGCTATTCCTGTAGGGCGGTGAAACTTTTCCTGATGCCGAAAAAGCACTGTTTCCTGTCCTATTTCCAGGGGGTTTTTATCTTTGCCAATCTTAACCAGCCTCATGGGAGGAGCCGAAGCCTCAGCTAAAGTAGCTTTAGCTTCTTCACTTACATGGGGGCACTGATCGAGCGAGACCCTCTTGGCCGCCAACTGCATGGCAAAGGCCATACAGGTGGGAAAATTACAGTCACCGCAGTTAGTTTTTGGCAAGTTCTTATAAATCTCCAGACCCGTCAAAGCCATTTTTTTATTCCTCCTTTATTACATCATTGGTTCCATAGATGAAGCAGGATGCCCTTTGGCCTGGAGGAATTTGACCAGCTCGTCAGAGGCGGTAGCATCCTCTTCAGTGGCGATCTTATCCATTAACTCAGGCTCTCCGATTTCAGCAAGGCGCTTCTCCAGTTTTTCTTTTATTTCCTCCTTGAGCCCCTTAGGCATCCAGACTACTCTTTTAATTCCGCCATCGGCAGAGATGAATTTTTCACTGGTGATATACATCTTCCCCATTCCTATGAAACCCGGGGTTTGAATTCCTCCTCCTACCTGACCGGCCATGGTGCTAAAGGTCATTCCTACAGGGGTCATCTCTGTAAATTCACGGTTAACAATCATCACTCCATTCGTCTCGGGCAGAATAACT
>JAUVZS010000180.1:0-3993 GCA_030602435.1 Clostridia bacterium | reverse complement strand
CTGCATCCCATTGATCCAAATTGTATGGATATTATCCAGGTAAAAAGAGACTATGGAAAAAGAGTATGTGTTGTAGGTAATATTGATATTAATTTGTTGAGTAATGCTAAGCCAGATGAAGTTGAAGAAGAAGTGAGAAGAAAAATAGAAGCTCTTGCCCCGGGGGGAGGCTATATCATCTCCAGTGGCAATTCTATCCCTGGTTATGTAAAAGTGGAAAATGCAAAACGCATGGTAGGAGCGATCCTCAAGTATGGCCGGTATAAATAAGGAATAAGATATCTGTTATTAAAAATCCAGGCTAATTCTAAAAGGGTACGACGAATATAACGCCAAAAAATGTGCATTCTTGCAGATATTGATCGACAGTATATACTTCCCAGGGGAATGCCAGAGGAGGTAAAGGAGTATGTAAAATATATATTTGATCTCTTTGCCAGAAGAGAAAGGGGTTTTATATTCAGAGGATGGATTGAGGGTAAAGATACTTTATTGGATAATGTAGAGGCAATGTATAGAGCTTACGAGGAATATAAGACACCCAATACTACTATAAAGCTGGAGAAAAAGAATGAACACTCGAGAGGGGATACTTAGAACCTTTCAGAGGAAGAAGGTGGATAAGATCGTCTGGCAGCCGAGAATTTACTATTGGTATTATGGCAACAGATTGAAAAATAAGCTGCCAGATGGCTATGAAGAAAAATTCCTTCTTGATTCCTTCTATAATAATATCCAACCTTACCATGGTAATGTTCCTGAAAGATATAGGGACAGGAGTATGATTCAGGTCTACGATGATTTAAATGCCTCGCCAAGATATCCTCAAGAGACCCTGGGAATAAACCTATTTAAGGTCAAAAACAGAAAAGTAGAGATAAAATCCATAGACAAAAGAGAGGAAAGAGTTATCCTACATAAGACTCCTGCAGGTAATCTAAAAGAGGTGACAAGACATGGGTATCATACTGAATATCCTGTAAAAACCTTAAGTGATATAAGGATTATGGAGTATATTCTTGAGGATACTGAGCTTGAATTTGACTTGAATGCGTTCAAGGTAGCTGAGAGGGAATTTGGAGAAAGAGGAGTAGTCCAGTCATTTTACTCTCGTTCACCTTTACAAACATTGATAATAAGCTATATGGGATTTGAGAACACGATTTACGCCCTAAATGATTATCCAGATAAAGTGAGAGATTTCTTAAGAGCAATTGAAAAACATGAAGATAAAATATACGAAGTCGTGCTAAATTCCCCTTTGAAAATATTGAACTTTGGGGAGAATATTGATGCAAACATTAACTCTCCCTCTCTTTTCGAAGAGTACCTCATTCCTTATTATAAGAAGAGAATAAACCAGGTTCACCAAAAAGGTAAGTTTTGTCACATCCATATGGATGGATCATTAAAACCACTTTTACCTCTTATAAATAAAGCTGGCTTCGACGGTATTGAGGCAGCTACTCCCTTACCTCAAGGAGATGTAACCTTAGAGGAGTTAAAAGATGCCTTAGGGAAGACCATACTTATTGATGGCATTCCGGCTATTTTATTTTTACCCCAATATTCCTATGAGAATCTGGAAGAATTTACCATTAAGGCTCTAGAGATGTTTTCCCCGAATTTAATCTTAGGGGTATCCGATGAGGTGCCTCCAACTGCTGACATTGAGAAGGTAAAGTTTGTCTCTAAGATTGTGGAGAACTTTAAACCCTGATGAATTAGAATTGGTTTTTTGGAAAGACTTAACTGTTATTAGAATATTAACAAAGATCACCTTACTCGTAATTAACATTATACCAGAATAAGAGGTCACTTGCAGAGGAATGAGTGATAATAGAACAGGATAATAAGGAGAAAACCAACTGAATGCAAAGGAGAGGATATTAAGTGCAATAAGCAGAAAGAGCCTGGACCGAATTCCTTGTGATTATTGGGGTACAGAGGAAGTTACAGATAAGCTAAAAAAACACTTCGGTGTAGAGAAAGACCTGGATTTGTGGAAAAAACTAAGGATTGACAAAATTATAAATCTGACTCCGTCTCCTCTTTGGGTACCTGTCACTCACCACTATATTGGCCCTCCCCTCTCGGATAACGAGGATGTGTGGAGAGTAAGGTATAAATCTAAATCCTATGCTGATGGAAGCGGAGTCTATCAGGAAATGTGCTATAATCCACTGGCTGATATGGAAACTATTGAAGAGGTGGAGGCCAACTACACTTTTCCAAAGGCAGATTGGTTTGACTTCTCCACTATGGAAGAGGAATGCCGCAAGTATCCTGAGAATGCTATTGAGTGTGGATATGCTTCTCCTTTCTTTATCTACAACAATATCCGAGGGCTGGAAAAGTCTCTTATGGACTTAGCCAATAACAAAGAGTATGCTTACTATGTTATTGATAAAATCTGTGGCTTTTTGTATTCCTTTCATGAGAGATTATTCGAGGCAGGAGGTGGTTTAATAGACATTGCCGAAGTTACGGATGATTTTGGGACTCAATCGGGACCTATGATCAGCGCAGAGATGTTTGACGAGTTCTTCAAAACTCATTTCCAGCGTCTTATCAGGTTAGTCAAGGATTTTGGCATAAAAGTGTTTCATCACGACGATGGAGCTATAAGGCTTCTGATTCCCAGAATGATAAAATTAGGCATAGATGTACTCAATCCTATACAATGGAGATTACCAGAGATGGCTCCAGAGGGGTTAAAAAAAGATTTCGGTAAAGTACTATGTTTTCATGGGGGAGTTGATAATCAAAAGACTCTTCCTTTCGGAAATCCCAAGGAGGTTGAAAAGGAAGTTATCTATCTTTTGGACACTCTGGCCTCTAACGGAACAGGGTATATTTTGGCTCCTTGCCATAATATTCAGCCAATTACACCGGTGGAGAACATCATAACCATGTACGAGACCGTTCATCATTATGGAATTCTTTAACAGCTTTTGGGAAATTATTATACAAAGTAGGTACTGTCAGAATATACTTTATGTTTTTAGAGGAAAAAATATGCTGTTTGAGAATTGGGACAAAATAAAAAGATATTATGAAGCCTGGTGGAATTGCCAGGTTTTGGATAGGGTTCCTATCTGGGCAGTTGCTCCACGGGATGATTCCCAATCCAGGTGTGCTTGGACTTAATTTAATTATTCAGGAGGTAAATTGCCAAAAATTACTATTATTGGAGCAGGTAGTCTTATATTTTCTCGTCAACTAATCTGGGATATTCTTTCTTTCCCCAAGTTTTCAGATAGTAGGATTCTTCTTATGGATATTGACAAGGAAAGGTTAAATCTTATAATTTAACTTGTTCAAAAGATGGTTGAAAATAGAGGGTGGAGAAAAAGTGAGAGACATAAAGGTGGCCGTTGCCACAGCAGAAATTCCAGGTGATGATTCAATGGTCATTGGTGGAGGAATTCATCCACGATATTTTTCTGGCCAGGAAGGCAAAATTAGAGCTTCTGCAACAGTCATTGAAGGAAATATCAAGCTTTGCCTCGTTTCCTGCGATGTCCTGATGGTAGGAGGCGATATCCTTGATGATGTTTGTCGAAGTATTGAGGCTGATTTTGACATTCCTTTTGAAAATATTCTTATTACAGCTACCCATACGCATCATGCACCTACAACCGTCACCTGTCATGCATATTCCAGAGACGAGGTCTTCTGTACACGTATGAAAGATTCTATACTCTCGGCTGTTCGTACTGCCACAAATAAGCTAAAAGATGTCAATAAGGCTAAAATGTATTTTTGGTTAGGAGAGGAGTCTACAGTTGGTCAAAACAGCCGTCTTTTGATGGAAGATGACACAATCTACTGGATTGGGCCGAGGAAAGATGCTTTAAGGCCAACCGGGCCCTTGGACCCTGAGCTACCTGTCATGGCATTTAAACGGATAGATGGAGGTATGGAAGCCCTCTTCTTTAACCACTCTACGCACAACATGGGAGCACGCCAATCTGGCAGACGCTCTCCCGG
>JAUVZS010000255.1:0-2883 GCA_030602435.1 Clostridia bacterium | reverse complement strand
CTTATAGCTTACAGATGGAAAAAACTATACGCTAAACGCTATACGCTAAAGAAGAGGAAGAGTATGTTCAGGACAATGTATAAATCGAAGATACACCGGGCAACGGTTACCCAAACCGAGTTAGATTATCAAGGAAGTATTACTATTGATGTAAGGCTGATGGAAGCGGCGGATATTTTGCCTGGAGAAAGATTAGAGATATTTGATCTTAACAATGGAGCTAGATTCAGTACCTATGTTATTGAAGGAAAAAGAGATTCAGGCATAATCTGTATAAATGGAGCAGCGGCAAGGTTAAGCGAGGTAGGTGATAAGGTGATAATTATCTCTTATGTTTTACTTACCGAAGAAGAGGCAAGAACCCTAAAGCCCAGGCTTATCCTTGTGGATGAGAGAAATAAGCTGCAGAAGAGATGAGCGAGACCATGTCTATTTACAGAATCAGGAAATATCCAGAGTCTATATTAAGAAAACGATGTAAGAAAGTAGATAATGTGGGATTAAAGGAGAAGAGGATCCTTGAGAAGATGGCACGGACCATGTATAAAGCTCAAGGAGTAGGATTAGCCGCTTCGCAGGTAGGGATTGATCAACAGTTGATAGTGGTAGATGTGGGTGAAGGATTGGTAAAATTAATCAATCCTTTGGTTTTATTAAAAGAAGGAGAAAGTGCTCTGGAGGAGGGGTGTCTCTCCTTGTCCGAGGTTACAGTGAGGGTAAAGAGGTCAGGGAGAGTTATGGTTCAGGGATGGGATGAGAATGGAAAAATGGTGAAGGTAGAGGGAGAAGGTCTTCTTGCTCATGCTCTCCAGCATGAAATCGATCATCTTCGGGGTGTTTTGATAATTGATTATGTAAGCTCAAGGGAAAAAGCTGATTTTAGAGATAAATTAAGAGAATTAGAAAGAGAAGTTTTAGCTGCTCCGAGATTATGAGCCCAGATGAATTGATGAGTATGGTGGTGAAAAGAGGTGAGACAAATGGCCAGGGCTTATTTAAAAGTTATGGTAGAGATGGGAAAGGAAAGAAGTGTTAGGGATGCTCTGTTGAAATTTGACGAAGTAAAGGGAGCAGACTTGACTACAGGGAGTCAAGATATCTTAGCCTCTATTGAAGCTGACAGTTATGAGGACATTCTGCAAGTAATGGTAGATAGATTGCGTGCTCTCAAGGGTGTCAAGAGTACGACAACAGATCTAGTGCTGGAATAAAATAGTATATCGTATGTAGTATATAGTATATCGTGAAAAGACTTTAAGATATAGCGGATAGCGTATAGTTTTCAGTTGCAAGTTATAAGAATAAGAATTCTTTACGGAATATATAAGTGATAAACTGTAAGCAATACGAGATACGAACGACGAGATACGATATACGAGATAGATGGGGCGTGGTGAAGCGGTAACACAGCGGACTTTGGATCCGTTATTCGGGGGTTCGAATCCTCCCGCCCCAGCCATATCTCGTATTGCGTTGCTTGTCGCTCGTATCTCGTAATCCTCTCCCCTATGGGGAGAGGGAAAAAGCACATCGTGCTTTTTCAGGTGAGGGGGAGAGTTAATCGTGCCATAGATGGCACCGCTATCAATCGTGCGATAACCTGGGTTAATATGCTCGGGTGAATAGCTCTGGCTATTCAGCCATAAATCGCACCGCTACTTACCTTTGCCTCACGAAGTGAGACATATCTTATTGTGGACACGGATCTTGCGAAAATCTGCGTCCTAATTAATTTAAAATACCGTGAAATTAACTGAAATTGGTGAATTTGGTCTTATTGGGCGGATTAGATCTGACTTAGAAAATTTTCAGAAAGGAGCAATTATAGGAATAGGGGATGACACGGCAGCCATCGAAATATCTTCAGAGGATCTGCTTTTGTTTACCACTGATACCCTGGTAGAAGATGTTCATTTCAAATGGAATTACACCTCACCTTTCCAGGTGGGGCAAAAAGCCTTAGCTGTGAATGTTTCTGACATTGCTGCCGTGGGAGGAAGACCTACCTATTGTCTGATATCCCTGGGCTTCCCCCAGGATACAGAAGCCTCTTTGGTGGATGATTTATATAAGGGTTTAAAAGAGGCTGCTTCCTTATATAAGGTGGGCATAATAGGAGGCGATTTAGTTCGCTCGCCAGTTTTTATTATAACCATATCTTTGCTGGGGAGAGTGAAAAAAAAGGGAATTATTCTTCGCTCCGGAGCTAAAAAGGCAGATTTAATTTGTGTTACGGGAAAGTTGGGAGGGGCGGCAGCTGGCTTAGCTTGTTTAAAGAGGGCTGATTTAAAGTTAAACCAATCTGCAAGAGAGTTTCTCATCAAAAGACACCTTATGCCTTCTCCTCGGCTAGTTGAAGCTCAAGAAATAGCCAGGAAAAACCTGGCCACGGCTATGATAGATCTTAGTGATGGGTTAGTCTCGGATCTCACCCGTTTGACTGAAGAAAGTGGAGTAGGGGCAATTATCTGGGAAGATAAGATTCCCGTGGCTTCTTCGACCAGATATCTGGCCAGGGAATTGGGGAAGTCTCCTTTAGAGTGGGCTCTTTATGGAGGAGAAGATTACGAGCTTCTATTTACTGTCTCACAAGACAAAAAAGAGAAAATAGAGAAAAACCTGGATTTTTCCTTCGCTCTCATTGGAGAGATAGTGGATAAAAGAGAAGGAGTTTATCTTATGGATAAAACGGGCACCCGAACTAGAATAGAAGGCAGAGGATACAATCACTTTAGCGTATAACGGGTAGCGTTTAGCGTATAGTAGCGGTGCGATTCATCAAACAAAAGAAGATAATTAGTGGATTAGTAATTAGAGATTAGCATGAGGAACGTAGGATTGAGGAAAAAGAGGCTGGTGTTACTAATTAACTAATCTCTAGTT
>JAUVZS010000101.1:0-5517 GCA_030602435.1 Clostridia bacterium | reverse complement strand
TGGCGTCGTTTACCCTCTTTTGCCACAACTAATTTCCAGGGCTGTCTATTGTTTGCTGAGGGAGCCAGACGAGCTGCTTCAAGAACTTTTCTCAACTTTTCCTCTGGAACAGGTCTGTCCTCATAAACTCGGATACTTCGCCTTTCTTTGATAACGTTTTCCAGTTCCATTTTTACTCCTCCATTTTCGTTGTTCGTTGCTTGGTGCTCGTTTTTCGTGTTTAGTGTATAGTTTTCTTTTAAGTCTAGTTTATTTTCTAGAAACGTCAATCCGTACGTTATATATATACTTCTTGTTTCGCAAAAATCACAAAAGGGGAAAAAGAAAATGTCTGTAATCACAAAACATTTAAAGTTTGCCACACAGGGCCACACTGACATTATTGATATTACAGAGAAAGTAGCTCAGTGTGTGGAGGAGAGCAAACCTCGCCAGGGTATAGTTACTATCTTTGTACCCGGCGCAACGGGTGGGATAACCACTGTAGAATATGAGTCAGGTTTGATTAAGGATTTGAAAGACGCTTTTGAACGAATAGCTTCGGAAAAAATAGAATATGCTCACAACTTAAGGTGGAAGGATGGCAATGGATATTCTCATGTGAGAGCCTCTCTTTTAGGGCCGTCACTGACAGTCCCTTTTATTAAGGGATCTCTTCAGCTGGGAACCTGGCAGCAGATCATTTTCATTGACTTTGACAATCGTCCGCGTAACAGAGAATTGGTTGTTCAAATAATGGGGGAGTAAGCTTCCCCTCACCTTAATCCTCTCTCATAGTTCATAGTTATGAGTTCGTAGTTCGTAGATAAAAAACAACAAGATGGTGAGTAGTGAGTGGTTAATTGGTGAGTAGTGCCCTCTCTTCTGCGGGGAGAGGGATAGGGTGAGGGGAATTAACCAATCACTAATTAACCAATTAACTAACCTGAACAACGAACTAAAATAGGGGAGAGGAAAAATAGCTTGGGAGGGATTTAAAGTTTCTTCCAAGTCCCGTTAGAAATTTCCAAGTTCTAAACGGGACAAGCCTTCTAACGGAGTTTATGCTTCGACGTCCTGGGCTCAACTATGAGAAAGGCAAAAAATATTCCTATCAACATTAAGAATAAAGATAAGGAAAAAGCTACTGTATAAGAGGTCAACTCGATAATGTATCCTCCCAAAAGGGGTAAAAGAGTTACCAGTCCAATTGCTGTATTAGTGATTCCAATATAGGTAGCTCGCTCTTTTACCGGTGCTATTTCTAGAAGAAGGTTAGTCTGTCCAATAAAAAGACCATTGAGGTTCATTCCTATAAAAATAAAGGCTATTATATAAACTGCCAGAGGAAGCTGATGGAAAATTTCTCCACTTAAGAATCCTGGATTAGCTATTCTGTGAAGGCCTGCTGCCAGTATAATGAGCAAAGGAACCAATGCTCCCAGCAGTCCTGCAAGCCGTACCACAAGCTTATTACCATATCTATCAGAAAGAAAGCCCCAAAAAAGTGCCGAAATAACAGCCCCTATCATCTGAGCTGAGATAAAAATTCCCACCATTGCCGAGGGAAACCGAAGAACCTCACGTCCATAAATGACATAGAAGGGTAGAGTAATAATACCACAATTAAGAAAAATCACTGCCCAGAAGAATCGCTTATAATTTTGATTCTCTCGCAAGATACCAAGTAATTTCCTGAGATAAAGGAAAAAGTTACTTCTTCTTTCTACTGCAGCTGCCTGGGTTGGTTCCTTGACACAAACGAACAAAAGCACACCTAATGAAGTCCAGAAAAAAGTAAGAAAGAAAAGAAGAGCATAATTATGAGGAAAAGGAAAATGCTCTGGATTAGATAGAATATATTTAACTACCAGACCCCCTCCCACTGAGAGAATCCCCCCAAAAAATAGCCTTAAGGAAAAAAATCTTCCTCTCTTAGTGGTAGCTATTACCTTTCCCACAATATCCATAAAAGGAAGGCCGCCTAACCCTCCGGCCAGACAGGAAGCTCCATAGAGAATGAGAAAACTAATTAGGAAAAAAGAGGCTTTTCCTCCTGCATAAAGATAAACAAGCAAGAAAAGAAAAAACCATGCACTCGACCTTAAAACCGCAGCCATGATATAAATAGGTTTTCTTCTTTTCCAATGTTCAGTAAGACTGGCTACAAATATCTGAGGTATGGACCAGCCAAAGGGCCAAAGGGTACCAACAGAACCAATAATAACTTTGGAGCTAGTAAAAAGGCTAACGAATACTGGAAGAACTGTATGGGGATAAGTAAAAGAGATTCCGAAACGGAAAAGAATTCCATTAAGAACTCCCAGAACAAAATTTTTTCTCGTTAGTTCTTCTGGCTTTTCCTTCATTGATACCAACCTTCTCTTAATTTTTTAATTCAATTATATAGGAATTTCCTTTTTAGGACATAGTAAGTTCAGCCGTGAGCCAATTTGCTATGAGCCATCAGCTATGGGCTAACTTGACCCATCATAGCATATTTTCAAGGAGCTGTCATTTTAGATTTTTCTGGTTACCCCATCTGAATTTGACACTCTCACCAAATTTGCTACCCTTTGCACGACATACGATACGAGGTTAGAAAGGAGGCTAAAATGGGAAAGAGTCGTATTATCTGGAGCTGTATCTTCATTATCGTGGGTATTGTCTTTATTTTGTCTAACTATGGGGCTATCTCCTGGGGCTGGCTTAAGGATTGGTGGAAGCTGTGGCCTTTGATTTTTGTAGCTATAGGAGTGGTACTTCTTGCCCTGGGAGGCAGAGAGAAAAAAATTGAGGGGGAAAAGAAATGAAGCTTGCCAATACAGATTTCATACCTGGATATCAAATACAAGAGGTGCTAGGATTAGTATTGGGAAATACAGTAAGAGCAAAGCATATTGGAAGGGATATTATGGCTGGTCTAAAAAGTATCGTGGGAGGAGAAATTCAAGAATATACAGACATGCTATCTGACGCCAGAAAAGAAGCTCTCAACAGAATGGTTAACCAGGCTAAAAAACTCAATGCTGATGCTGTAATCAATATAAGATTTATGACCTCACAGACTATGGGCAGCGCAGCCGAACTCTTAGCCTATGGCACGGCAGTTAAATTGAAAAAGTAAAAAGATTTATTCATTTCAATTCTCTATTCATCAATTCTTTTAAGGCTTCCACGGGGCTTTTCCCCTCGTAAAGAATTTGAAAAACTTGAGCCTGGATAGGCATCTCTACTCCCGCCCTATCAGCCAACTGCCTTATAGATTTAACCGTATAATAACCTTCAACTAACTCATGTTTTTCCTTGAAAATCTTCAAGGTTTCTTCTACAGAAGTGCCCCTGCCAATCAATTCTCCAAACCTTCTGTTTCTAGTTCCACCCAGGCAGCTTGTTATCATATCTCCTATTCCTGCTAGTCCTCCCAGGGCAAAGGTCTCTTTTTTAGCACCAAGTTTTATGGCTAGTCTCTCAATCTCCAGGCCCCCTCTGGAAATTAAAGCACCCATAGTACTATCACCATAACCTAACCCCTTAGCTATTCCCGCACCTATGGATAAGGGGTTCTTTAGGGCTCCCGCATATTCAACTCCCACCACATCATTATTTCTATAAATTCTAAGAACCCCACTCGACATTATATCCTGCAGGCATAAAGTAATTCTATCGTCACGGGAAGCTATTTCTGCACTCAAAGGATCTTCTTTGACCAGGTCTTGGGCAATCATTCCTCCTGATAGAACAGCATATTTAAAATTATCCTTTAACTCTTCCCTTAGAATCTCAGAAATTCTTTTACCTGTGCCCATTTCGATACCCTTGGCCACATTTAATAAAATAGCATCTTTTTTAATATATTCCCTCGTTTCCCTGGCCATTTCTCTGACATGCTGGGTGGGCACGGCAATTATCAAAATATCTGAATCCCTTATTATCTCTCTTGAATCACCACTTACCTTTACATTTTCTGGAAGCGTATATCCCTTGAAATGCAGGGGATGCTCTCTTTTTCTTTTTAAATGGCCAATTAATTTTTTATCTTTATCGTAAAGGCCAATCTCATTATCAAAATATTTTTTAGCCAGGTATCTCGCCAGAACAAAACCTAAGCCAGCTCCCACCACAGCAATTTTTTTATCCATAAAAATTACCGCCTCTCTTCACAACCTCATTTTCTCCAAAAACCTTTCTTCAAAATTCTCCTTCTTCTCCACCGTGTTCTACTTTTTCCAGCGCATCCTAAAAACTTCGTTGCACCACCTCATTTTTCCCAGCATATCCTAGCGTTCAAAAATTGTCAATACGTCTGCCCGTCTGATTGACTTTTATCCATAAAAGTATTAATATAAAAATGTATTTTTTGCTCCATTCAGAACCTCACAAAGGAAAAAGATGGAGAAATTCAAGCTCGCCAAATTCAAATTTGATACTGCAACCCAGGAAAAGATAATCCTACCTCCCTTACTTTATTTTTACCTTCCAGGAGCTTGGGAAGAAAGGAATAGGAAAAGGCAGGAGAAAATACAATTTAGAGAAGGTAGATAGTCTGGGCCTAACCCAAAAAAGCACTATCTACAAAGCAGAAGTCACCTATGAAGGAGAAAACCTCAAAGAGTTCCTCCCCTACATTCTTCTCGGCAGCTTTACCCATGTAGGCAAAGGAGCCACCTTTGGCCTGGGCAAGTATGAAATTGTCAGCATTTGACCATATTCTGACATATCGTATAATATTCTATAAGTATAGATGTGTATTAAGGGGCAATCCCTTATTCCTACTAAGAAATTGAGCCCTCGAGTGAAAATGGAAAAATAGGCTCAAAATAGGGGAGGTTATGAATTTTGCCTTCGGAAGCCTTTGGTTCATGAGGGATTGGGAAGCCTGCTGTCGGAAACATAGACCTGATGAAAAAGGGATTGTGACTCTGGGTAAGATACGTACTGCGAAATAACTGTTTCCGTCGGAAACGTAGACCTAACATTGTAGCGGTCGGATTTATCCGACATTGTAACGATGTGATTCATCACACATTGTAAACTTCCTCTCCCCCGAGGGGAGAGGATTGAGGTGAGGGGGCAAGGATTACGGTAAGAACATAGACCCAATAAAGAAAGGATTGGAACAATTTATAAGTTTCAGAGAATTAATGGGAGGTGAATTAATATGAACAAGGCAAACTCGAAGAAGATAAAATCGGGGTATTCTACCCAGGTGTTGAACGGCAAAGATGTAATTGATATGCTCAGCGGAAAAGCAACGTACAGTGAAATCAAAAAGAGAGTGATAAAGAGAGTTTTGGATAAGACTAGCAAAGGGGAAACTGTTACTCTTCCAGATAAGACGGTGATAAAGCCAGATCATAAAAATGCCCAGATTTCTGTCTTTCCAAAAGGTAAAAATACGGGAGTCACGGCAGGTCTTATGAAAACCAAAAAGGGGAAAATCACTGGAGTAAAAGTTGGTATAACGAAGCGTTTTTGAACTTCACTATGAGGGCGTCAACATCGGAAACATAGACCTGATTAAAAAGGGATTGCGAC